>NZ_SPQN01000089.1 GCF_004571065.1 Geodermatophilus sp. DF01-2 | reverse complement strand
GATCTCTGCCCCCGCGCCGGCCCCTGCGCCCGCGCCTGCCCCGGCCCCGGCGCCTGCCCCCGGGCCCGCCGGGGACGCGGGGGACGAGGGGGACGACGACGAGGGGAAGGACGAGGACGGCGGGGAGGCGGGTCCGGGCAACGGCAAGGGGAACGCCCACGGGGTCGGCCGGGGCAACGGTCGGGGCAACGGTCGCGACGACTGAGGCCTGACCCCGGCGGTCAGCCGCGGCTGCGGCCCGGGGCCACCCACAGTGCGGCGCCGAGGGCGGCCAGCGCGGCGGTGAGGACGAAACCGCGGTCGCTGTCGACGCGCGGCAGCACGACGAGCACCCAGAAGACGGCGACGCCGGTCAGCCCGCCGGCGGCCACTCGCCACGCCGCGTCGTCCCCCGGCCGGGCCGCGGGGACGAACCGGCCGGCGAACGGGAGCAGGCCGAGCAGGGCCGCGAGCGTGGCGAAGAGCGACCACAGGGTCACCGTCGACCACAGCGGGGCGTCGCCGAAGGACAGCGTCAGGCCCACCTGCAGCAGTACCTGGGAGAGAGCGGTCAGGCCGGTGCCGGCGAGTACTGTCCGCTCCTGCGGGCTGCGCGGGGTCCGTGCCGGCCGGGGTGCCTCGGGGGCGGCCATCGACAGGCCGAGGACGTCCGCGCTCGTGGGGGCCTCGGGGGTGCCCGGGCCCGGAATGGCTCCGGGAGGCGTGGGCGGCGGGGGCGGCGGGGGCGGCGGGGGCGGGGTGCCGGTGCGGGGCGGGCCGGGCAGCGAGTCGACCGGGCCGGTCGCCTGCACGCCGCTGGGTAGCGGGTCGGCGTCCACCCGGGGCAGTTGGTGCGTGCCGGTGGCGGTGACGGTCGTGCCCACCTCGATCTCCCGGGTGCCGGGGTCGGCCGGGTCCCGTGGGGCCGGCGGCTCCGGGGTGGGAGTCGGGTGCGTCACGGTTCCTCCTCGCTGCACGCGGGCGGCGACGGTCCGGCGGCGGACCGGTTCGTCCCCGGGCACGGTATCGGCCGGGCACTCCGGGGTCCGGCAGGAAACGCGGGTGGCCGAGCGGCTGGTTAGGGTCGGCCGGGTGGCCGTGCGCGCAGGGATCGTCGTCACCGGGACCGAGGTGCTCACCGGCCGGGTCACCGACCGCAACGGCCCGTGGTTGGCCGAGGAGCTGCGCCGCCTCGGGGTCGACGTCGGCGCGGTGCTCGTCGTGGGAGACCGTCCCGACGACCTGCGCGCCGCGCTGCGCTTCCTCGCCGGCGAGGACGTCGTCATCACCTCCGGCGGGCTGGGCCCCACCGCCGACGACCTGACCGCGCAGCTCGTCGGCGAGGCGCAGGGCCGGCCGTCGGCGGTCGACCCGGTGCTGGAGCGGGAGATCGCCGGCATCGTCGAGCGGTTCACGGCCCGCCGCGGCTGGCGCGCCGACCCGGAGGCGACCGCGGCGGGCGTCCGCAAGCAGGCCCTGGTTCCCGACGGCGCCACGGTGCTCCCGCCGGTGGGGACGGCGCCCGGTCTCGTCGTCCCCCCGGCGCAGGGACGGACCGGGCCGGTGGTCGTCGTCCTCCCGGGGCCGCCGCCGGAGCTGCAGGGCATGTGGCCGGCGGCGCTGGCCGCCGAACCGGTGCAGCGTGCGCTGGCCGGGCGCAGCGAGCTGCGGCAGGAGACCCTGCGGCTCTGGGGGACGCTCGAGTCGCAGCTGGCGGCGACGCTGCGGCAGCACGAGTTCCCCGGCCTGGAGATCACGACGTGCCTGCGGGACGGCGAGCTGGAGGTCGTCACCCGCTACGGACCAGAGGCGCAGTCCGAGTACGACCGGCTGGTGGATGTCGTGCGGGAGGCGCACGCCGGGACGCTGTTCTCCACGGGACCGACGGTCGACGACCTGGTGGCGTCGGCGCTGGGCGACCGCGGCCTGACCATCGCGACGGCCGAGTCGTGCACCAGCGGGCTGCTGGTGGCGCGGCTGACCGAGCGGGCCGGGTCCTCGGCGTGGGTGCTGGGCGGGGTGGCGTCCTACGCCAACTCGGCGAAGGAGGCGCTGGTGGGCGTCCCGGCGGAGATGGTGGCGTCGTATGGCGCGGTGAGCACGCAGGTGGCCGCGGCGCTGGCGGAGGGGGCGCGGTCCCGCTTCGGGGCGGACGTCGGGGTCGGCATCACGGGGATCGCGGGGCCCGGCGGCGGGACGCCGGAGAAGCCGGTGGGCACCGTGCACCTCTGCGCGGTCGGCTCGTCCTCCGGGGGGCTGCCGCGGTCGGTGGTGCTGCCCGGCTCGCGGTCGGCGGTGCGGCACCGGTCGGTGACCCTGGCGATGCACATGCTGCGGCAGCTGTTGCTGGGCGGGCCGCCCGCATGAGCAAGGACCCCCTCCTCCCCACCCCTCGCGAGCTCGGGGCGGTGCCCTGGAGGGAGCCGGGGCGGGGCTCGTGCACGAGCCGCAGGACGGGTTCGCCGTCGACGTCGTCCGCCTGGCGCCGGGCGGTGGCATCGGGCGGCACCCGACGCGGCTGTGGCAGCTGTTCCTCGTGGTCTCCGGCAGCGGCTGGGTGTCCGGCGCCGATGGTGAGCGCTGCCCCCTGGCGGCCGGGCAGGGGGCGCTGTGGTCGCCGGGGGAGGAGCATGCGTCGGGCTCCGACGAGGGCCTGCTGGCCGTGGTCGTGCAGTGCCGGGTCCGGCCGCTGCCTGCCGAGGAGTCACCGTGACCGAGCGCGCGAGGTCACGCCAGGGGGCAGCACCGTCGGGCACGGGCCTTGAGCGCGAGCCGACGCCGGTCGTGTTCGGCTACGCCACGCTGGCCCGGCTGGGAATCAACAGTCTGGTCCGCCCGCTCGGCTGATCCGCTGGGACGGCGCGAGCTGTTCGTAGACCACCACCGGGACGCCTGCCGGGGTGATGTCGTTCCGGTGGACGCGGAAACCGAGCCGGGTGGCGAGGGCCCGGCTGGGTGCGTTGTCCGGGTGGATGACCGCGGTGAGGCGGTGCAGCCCGAGTCGGCGGAAGGCGACGTCGAGCCAGGCTCGTGCGGCCTCGGTGGCCAGGCCTCGCCCCTGGATGCGCCGGGCGACCACGTAACCCAGCTCGACCTCGTCCCACTGCGGCCACGGGTGCAGCCCGGTTCGGCCGACGAAGGTGCCGGACACCCGGGTGACCAGCGCGCTCTGGCCGAAGCCGTGCTCGCGCCAGACCGCCTCGAAGCGTCGCACCTGGGCGGCGGTGCCCTCCGCGTCGAGCGCGGCACCTCCGATGTGACGAGCTATCTCCGGCTCGGCGTACACCTCTGTCAGCGCCGCGGCGTGCAGCCCGGAGAGGGGCGGCATGAGCAGTCGCTCGGTCTCCAGGTGCACGGGCGCACGGTAGCTCGCGGCGGTGTCGCGAGTCAGTGTCAAGACGTGTCGGACTCCTGTGGATGGCCCCTTGACCAGCGGATACGCGTTGCTGCCCGGCGCTGGATCGGCTAGGCTTCGCACATGCGTTCGAGGCGGTGGGAGGCGTCGTGGACGAGCTGTTGACCGCCTTGGACGCCCTGGCCGGCGAGGATCTGGCGCCGATGTTCGGCCCGGCGTTGCTGGAGCGGCTGCGCCCGCTGCTGGTGGCGCACAACCGGCTGGCCGCCGAGGTCGCCCGCACGGTGCGCGAGTGCGAGGTCAGCGGGGCAGCGGAGGTCGACGGGCTCAAGGTCATGACCTCCTGGCTGCGCGGGCACGGGCACCTGTCGGAGGCCGAGGCCGCACGGGTGGTGCGCACCGGCCGAGCGCTGGCGCACCTGCCGGGCATGGCCGCTGCATTCGCCGCCGGTGAAGTCACCGGCGGGCAGGCCGCAGTCATCGCCCAGGTCGCCGAGCCGAAGGCCCTGGCCCTGGCCGCGGAGCAGAGCGTCGACCTCGGCGTGGTGGACGAGCTGCTCACCGGGGTGGCTGTGACGGCTCCGCACGCGGACACCGCCAAGGCGGTGCACCACTACCTCGACCGCCTGGACGCCGACGGGCCCGAACCCGACCCGACCGAGGGCCGGCGGCTAGTGATCGCCAAGCGCCCGGACGGCGGAATCACCGGCCGCTTCGACCTGGACGCGGTGGGCGGGGAGAAGCTGCAGGCGGCGCTGGAGTCGATCGTGCAGGCCGGCCGCTGTGCCGCAGAGGAGCGCACCAGAGCCCAGCAGCAGGCCGACGCGCTGGTGCAGCTGTGCGACAACCAGCTCGCCGCCGGTCAGCTGCCGATCCTGCGCGGGCACAAGCCGCAGGTGATCGTGACGGTCGGCGTCGAGGACCTGGCCGACCCGACCACCGGCCCGGGCGCGGGCGAGATGGGCTTCGGGGCGGTCATCTCCGCCGCCCGCGCCCGGTGGCTGGCCTGCGACGGGCGGGTGACCCGGGTGGTGATGGGCCCGGACGGGATGCCGCTGGACGTCGGCCGCACCGTGCGGCTGTTCCCGCCGCACCTGCGCCGGGCCGCCGAGATCCGCGACGGCGGCTGCGTGTTCACCGGCTGCGGCGCGCCGACCTGGTGGTGCGACATGCACCATCTGCTCAGCTGGATCGACGGCGGCGAGACGAACCTGGACAACGCCGCCCTGCTCTGCGAGCGGCATCACACCAAGGCCCACCACGGCTTCCGGGTCGAGCGACAACCCGACGGGCGATGGCGCACCTGGCGACCGGATGGCACCGAGATCCTCATCGGACCAGGCCGCAGCGGACCACCGCTCACCACTGCCGCCTAACCACCACTCGACGCTGCACGACTCCTGGCTGCCCGCGCGTTCCACGTGGAACGCGCGGCAGCCGTGCCTGCGCGCCCGCCGCTGCACGTCGCCACTCGCTGGAGCGGGCCCTGGAGGACCAGAGCGTGCCCTGAAGGGCCGGAGGGGGCCCCTGGAGGAGTGTCCCTGGAGGAGTGTCCCTGGAGGAGTGTCCCTGGAGGAGTGGCCCTGGAGGAGTGGCCCTGGAGGAGTGGCCCTGGAGGACTGGAACCTGCGGAACCTGGGGGAGCGGAACCGGTCCTGGAGGAGCAGCAGCGGGGTCTGGCGGAATTGCGGCGACGGCCGTCCAGGGCCTGCCTAGAGTCCGTAGCCGTGCGGGGGCTGGTCGAGGCGGTGCTGCCTGCGCGGATGGGTACGCCGTTCCGCTGGCTCGTCGGCTCCTCGTGGGCGACCAACCTCGGCGACGGCATCGCCGTCGCGGCCGGACCGCTGCTGGTCGCCAGCCAGACGCAAGACCCGCTGCTGGTCGCCCTCGGCGCCCTGCTGCAGCGGCTGCCGTGGCTGCTCTTCGGCCTGCACGCCGGCGTCCTCGCCGACCGGATGGACCGTTGCCGACTCGTCGTCGCCGTGGACCTGGCCCGCGTCGGCGTGCTCGTCGTGCTCACCGCCGCACTGGTCACCGGGGACGTCGGCATCGCCGTCGTTCTCACCGCCCTGTTCGTGCTCGGCACCGCCGAGGTCTTCGCCGACACCACCGCCGCGACGCTGCTGCCGATGGTCGTCCCCCGCGCGGACCTGGGCATCGGCAACGCCCGTCTCATGGCCGGCTGGCTCACCATGAACCAGCTGGTCGGCCCGGCCGTGGGCGCCGTCCTCTTCGCCGCCGGCGCCGCCTGGCCGTTCGTGAGCCAGGCACTCCTGCTGGCCCTCGGCGCGCTGCTCGTGTCCCGGATGCGGCTGCCGGCCCGCGAGCGGCCGGCGGGGCGCTCCCACGTGGGCCGCGACATCCGCGAGGGCCTGCGCTGGACCTGGGGCAACGCCGCGGTGCGCACGCTGACCCTCACGATCGTCACCTTCAACGTCACCTACGGCGCGGCCTGGTCGGTCCTCGTGCTCTACGCCGACCAGCAGCTCGACCTCGGCGCCGTCGGCTTCGGGCTGCTGACCTCGGCCGGCGCCCTGGGCGGCATCCTCGGGACGGCGTCCTACGACTGGCTCGAGAAGCGCGCCAGCCTGGCCACGCTGATGCGCATCGGCCTGGTGATCGAGACGCTGACCCACCTGGCCTTCGCCCTCACCATGACCGCGTGGGTCGCGATGGTGGTGATGTTCGTCTTCGGCGCGCACGCCTTCGTGTGGGGGACGACGTCGCGGACCGTGCGGATGCGCGCCGTGCCGATGCGCCTCCAGGGCCGCGTCGGCAGCCTCTACAGCATGGGCGTGTTCGGCGGCATCCTGCTCGGCCAGCTGCTGGGCGGCCTGACCGCCCGCGCGTGGGGCATCACCGGGCCCTTCTGGTTCGGCTTCGTCGGCTCGGCGGTCCTCCTCCCGCTGATCTGGGGCCAGCTCACCCACATCGCCCACGCCGGCGACGAGCTGGACGAGGCAGTCCCGGCTCGGTGACCAATCAGGGGTCGTGACGAGTGGGCCCGGAGGGTCCCGCGAGGAACGACGAAGCAGCTCGACGGCGGCCGGGGACGCAATTGGCCGCGGTGTCGTCCGGTAGGACGACCGTGTCATCGTGCCGCCATGGGCGTCACGCACGAGGTCACCAACCAGGTCCCGCCGCTGGCCGGCCACGATCCCATCGCCGGGGACGCCGCCCTGGCCGAGGCGTGCGTCCGGCACGCCGACGTCGCCACCCTCGACTCGCTCGAGGCGCTCGGCGCGCTGGCCGGCAGCGAGCAGGCGCAGGAGTGGGGCCGGCTGGCCGACGAGAACCCGCCGCGGTTGAAGACCCACGACCGCTACGGCCACCGGGTCGACGAGGTCGAGTTCCACCCCGCCTGGTACGACCTCATGCGGACGGCCTTCGAGCACGGCCTCGCCGGTGCGCCCTGGGCCGCGCAGTCCGCCCACCCCGCCGCCCCGGGCCATGAGCCGCACGCCCACGTCCGCCGCGCCGTCGGCTACCTCGGCTGGACCCAGGTCGAGATGGGCCACGGCTGCCCGGTGACCATGACCTACGCCGCCGTCCCCGCGCTGCGCGCCGCCCCCGAGCTCGCCGACCGGTACGAGCCCGGCCTGACCGCCACGGCCTACGACTTCGGGCTCACCGAGCCGACCGGCAAGCGCGGCCTGGTCGCCGGCATGGGCATGACCGAGAAGCAGGGCGGCTCCGACGTCCGCGCCAACACCACCCGCGCCGTCCCGAACGCCGACGGCACGTACACGCTGACCGGCCACAAGTGGTTCACCAGCGCTCCCATGAGCGACCTGTTCCTCGTCCTCGCCCAGCTGCCCGAGGGGGTCTCCTGCTTCCTCGTCCCGCGCGTGCTCCCCGACGGCACCCGCAACGTGTTCCGGCTGCAGCGGCTCAAGGACAAGCTGGGCGACCGCGCCAACGCCTCCAGCGAGGTGGAGTTCGAGGGGACGACGGGCTGGCTGGTCGGCGAGCCCGGCCGCGGCGTCCCGACCATCATCGAGATGGTCAACACGACCCGGCTGGACTGCGTCCTCGGGTCGGCCGCCACGACCCGCGCGGCACTCACGCAGGCGCTCCACCACGCCCGGCACCGGCGGGCCTTCGGTGCACTGCTGGCCGACCAGCCGCTCATGCAGAACGTGCTGGCCGACCTCGCCGTGGAGAGCGAGGCGGCGACCGTGCTCGCGGTGCGACTGGCCGCGGCGGTCGACGCGGGGGAGTCGGACTTCCTCCGCCTCGCCGGGGCGGCCGCCAAGTTCTGGGTCTGCAAGCGCACCCCGACGGTGGTCGCCGAGGCGCTGGAGGTGCTCGGCGGCAACGGCTACGTCGAGGAGTCCGGCATGCCCCGGCTCTACCGCCAGGCGCCGCTGAACAGCATCTGGGAGGGCTCGGGCAACGTCATCGCCCTCGACGTGCTCCGGGCGATGGGCCGCTCCTCGGACGCCCTGGCCGCCGTCCGCGCCGAGATCGACCTCGCCCGCGGCGCCGACGACCGGCTGGACGCCGCGGTCGTCCGGCTGACCGCCGAGCTCGCCGACCGCGAGCAGCTGCCCGTCCGCGCCCGGCGGATCGCGGGCCTGCTGGCCCGGTGCCTGCAGGCCTCCCTGCTCCTGCGGCACGCGCCCGCGGAGGTGGCCGACGCCTTCTGCGCCACCCGCCTCGGCGGCGATTGGGGCGCGGTCCTCGGCACCCTCCCGGCCGGGACGCCGATCCGCGCGATCGCAGAGCGAGCCCGACTCCGGACTCCCTGAATCGCATCCGTGTGGTTACCCTCGGTGCTGCGTCGCGCGCCCTGCGCCGGAATGTGGGACGGCGGGTGGAGCGCGGTCCCGGGAGGGCGGGCCGACGTGTGCCGCGCAGGGGGAGAGAGAGCGGGCAGGGGTGCACCGAGACATCCAGGCTGGGCACGCTGCCGCCGTCGACCCCTTCTCCGCGGTGGCCGACGCCGTCTACCGGATCGACCGCAGCTGGCACTTCACCTATGTGAACGCGGCCGCGGCGCAGCTGCTCGACCGCCGCGCCGAAGACCTGGTCGGCCGGTACGCCTTCGACTGCTTCCCGGAGATGGCCGGCACCGTCATCGACCACGAGTACCGCGCGGTGCTCGCCGACGGCCGGGCCCGCGAGTTCGAGTACTTCTCCTCGCCGCTGGGCCGCTGGTACGAGATCCGTGCCTTCGCCGACCCCGGCGGCCTCACCGCCTTCCTCCGCGACGTCGACGCCCAGCACCGCACCGAGCAGCGGCGCACGGCTGAGCTTGCCCAGCTGGGCGCCGTCCTGGAGGCGCTGCCGCCGGCCACGGTGGTGCTGGACGGCGACGGCCGGATCGAGATGGTCAACCGGGCGTGGACGGCCAACGGCGAGGAGCTGGAGCGCAGCGGCGACCGGCCGACCCGTGCCGGCGAGCGCTACCTGGACGCGATGGCCCGGTACGTCGACACCGAGCACCACGAGTGCATCGCCGCGGGCCTGCGCGGGCTCGCCGGCACCGAGAACCAGGCGGGGTCCACGTTCACCCTCGACTACCCGCAGCAGATCGGTCCGATCCATGCCTGGTACCGCCTGCAGGCGGCGCGGGTGGACGCCTCCGACCGGATCATCGTCACCCACACCGACATTACCGAGCGGGTGCGCGACCAGGAGGCGCTCGCCTGGCAGGCCGGCCACGACGACCTCACCGGGCTGCCCAACCGCGCCCGGTTGCTCCAGCTGATCGGGGAGGCGCTGCGGCGCGGCTCCGGCAGGGCGGCGCTGCTCTTCCTCGACCTCGACGGGTTCAAGACGGTCAACGACTCCCTCGGCCACGAGGTCGGTGACGAGCTGCTGCGCCAGGTCGGCGGCCGGCTGGCCGAGCAGGTGCGCCCGGGCGACGCCGTCGGCCGACTGGGTGGCGACCAGTTCCTGGTCCTGGCCCGCGACTGCGAGACCGCCGAGGCGGCGGCGCTGGCGTTCCGGTTGCAGACCTCCTTCGCCCGCCCCTTCCACGTCGCGGGCATCTCGGTGCCCCTCTCGGCCAGCATCGGCGTCGCCGCCGCGCAGCCAGGCATCGACCGGGCCCACGAGCTGCTCAGCGACGCCGACACCGCCGCCTTCGCCGCGAAGGGCGCCGGTCGCGACCGTGTCCACGTGTTCTCGCCCGGCCTGCGCGAGGCGGCACGGTGGCGGCTGGAGGTGGCCAACCGACTGCGGGACGGCGCCGTCGACGAGTTCGTCGTCCACTACCAGCCGCTCGTCCGTGTGGACACCGGGGAGATCGAGGGCGTGGAGGCGCTGTTGCGCTGGCAGCACCCCGAGCGCGGGCTGCTCACCCCCGACGCGTTCCTCTCCGTGGCCGAGGAGACCGGCCAGCTCATCCCGATCACCCGGTGGCTGCTCGGGGAGACCACCCGGCAGGCCGCGACGTGGGCCGAGCAGGGGTTGGCACTGCGCATGTCGGTCAACATCAGCGCTCGCCACTTCTCCGCCGAGACGCTGGTCCGCGACGTGCGGGTGGCGCTGCACGACTCGGGGCTGGACCCCGAGAACCTGGTGCTCGAGCTCACCGAGACCAGCGTGGCCGAGGACCCGACCCGCGCCGAGGACCAGCTGGCGGTGCTGCGCGGCTTCGGCGTCCGGGTGGCCATCGACGACTTCGGGACCGGCTGGTCCTCCCTCGCCCAGCTGCTCGCGCTGCCGATCGGGACGCTGAAGATCGACCGCTCGCTGCTGACCGCGGCGGCCCGGCTGGCCGCGGGCGGCACCGGGGCGGTGCTCGCCGCGATCGTCTCGCTCGCCCGCACCCTGGGCATCCGCTCGGTCGCCGAGGGCGTGGAGACCGCCGAGCACCTGCAGATGGTCCGCGAGGCCGGTTGCGACCTTGCCCAGGGCTATCTCCTGGCCCATCCGATGCCGGCGTCCGACGTCCCCCGGTGGGCGTCCCGGGTGCGGGCGGCCGGTGGCGACTCGTGCGCCCTGGCGCTGCAGACCCGCAGCCGCTGAGCGGCGCCGAGCGGGCCCGGCGGCTGCGTCGGCGGACACCCCGGCGGGCGACCGCACCGGCCGGTCCGCCACGCACGGGTGATCCACCGTCCCCCGCACCGGCTCCGACCAGGCAGACTGCCCAGGGGACCGAGCTTGCGAGGTCACCCGAGGACTCAGCACGGACGTCTGGCACGTGTCACGACGAGCGCCAGCTAGGAGGACACGTGACGGACCTGGACCTGGCTCCCGAGACGGCAGCGGACGCCGACTTCCCGGACGGGCGGGCCCGCCCGACGCTGGACCTGCTCATCTGGGACGCGCCCAACATCGACATGACCCTGTCGACGGTGATCGGGGCCCGGCCGACGGCGGCGTCGCGCCCCCGGTTCGACGCGATCGCCGCCTGGTTCGTCGAGGGAGCGGGCGGGGGTGCGGCGGGCGGTGGCCTGGCTGCCGACGCCCCGGAGGTGGAGGCGTGCGTCTTCGCCAACATCCCGCCGGTGGTCAGCAGCATGCGCGGTTGGGTGGAGGCGCTGCGCGGCTTCGGCTACGCGGTCTTCGCCCGGCCCAAGTCCCAGCCGGACGACGACATCGACCAGGCGATGCTCGACCACATCGAGGTCCGCGGGCACAGTCACCGGCTGCGCCGGCTGGTCGTGTTCTCCGGCGACGGGCGCAACTTCGCCGAGCCGCTCGAGGAGCTCGCCCGCGCCGGCACGCAGGTGCTGGTGGTGGCCTTCAGCGAGGTCGCCGGCTACGCCATCGGGTCGGACCTGCTCGAGTTCATCGACATCGAGGACGTGCCCGGCGCCTTCGCCGTCCCGCTGGACCGGGTGCGGCTCGACGCCCTGCCACCGGACGGCGCGTGGCTCCGGCCCACCCGCAGCCTGCGGGAGTTCGTGTCCTCCTACGTCCGCCGCAACGGCTGACGTGGTGCGTGACCAGGAGCCCGGTGCAACGGCGGACCCGGTGCTCGACGAGGGCACCGGGCCGGTCGCCACCGAGAACCTGCTGGTCCCGGGCGAGACGTGCTGGCGGATCGAGCGGGCCGAGCGGCACGCCGTGTTCGTGGACGCGGCCGACTACTTCGCCGCGTTGCGGGGCGCGGTGCTCCGCGCCCAGCGCCGGGTGCTGTTCATCGGGTGGGACTTCGACCCGCGGATCCGGATGGACCCGCGCCGGTCGGGACGCCGCGGCGGCGGACGGCGGCCGGACAAGCTCGGCCGGGTGCTGGAGGAGGCCGTGCGGGCCAATCCCCGGTTGGAGATCGGCGTCCTGGTCTGGGACTACGGCGTGATCAGCGCGTTGGGCCGGGGCCTGATGCCGATCGTGCTGCTCGACCGGCGCACCCCCGACCGGCTGACGATGACGGTGGATCCGCACCATCCGGTCGGCGGCGCACACCACCAGAAGATCGTGGTGATCGACGACTGCCTGGCCTTCGCCGGCGGCATCGACGTCACCGCCGACCGGTGGGACACCCCCGAGCACCTCGACCGGCAGCCGCTGCGCCGCCGTCCCTCCTCGCACCGGCTCACCGGGCCCTGGCACGACGTCACCAGCTTGGTCTCCGGCCCCGCCGCCCGTGCGCTCGGGGATCTGGCACGGGAGCGGTGGGAGAGCGGCACCGGACGGAGCCTCGAGCCGGTCGAGGACGTCGAGGCCTGCTGGCCGCCGGAGGTCGAGCCGCTGATCACCGACGTCGACGTCGCCATCTCCCGCACCCGACCCGAGCACGGCGGGACGAGTCTCGTGCACGAGATCGAGCTGCTGTGGCTGGCCGCGATCGCCGCGGCCCGGCGCACCGTCTACATCGAGAGCCAGTACTTCGCCAACCGCCGGATCGCCGAGGCCATCGCCGAGCGGCTGCGGGAGCCGGACGGCCCGGAGTTCGTCGTCGTCAACCCCGATAGCGCCCACGGGTGGCTGGAGGAGAAGGCGATGGGCAGCGCCCGCGCCACGTTGCTGGGGCTCGTGGGGGAGGCCGACGTCCACGGCCGGTTCCGGCTGTACGTGCCGGTCACCGAGGGACGGCGGCCGATCTACGTGCACGCCAAGGTGACGGTGGTCGACGACCGGCTGCTGCGGATCGGCTCGTCCAACCTCAACAACCGCTCGATGGGGCTGGACAGCGAGTGCGACGTCTCGATCGAGGTGCGCGCCGGCGACCCGCGCCACGACGAGTTGGCCGCCGTCGTCACCGGGCTGCGAAACCGGCTGCTGGGGGAGCACCTGGGCGTGCCGCCGTCCGCGGTCGCCGAGGCGCTGGAGGCCTGCGGCGGGTCGCTGCTGCAGGCCGTGGAGAGCCTGCGCCGGCCGATCGGGCGGTCCCTGGTGCCGTTCACTCCCCCGGACCTCGGTGCGGTGGAGCAGGCACTGGCCGGCACCGAGCTGCTCGACGCCGAGCGGACGCCGAACCGGTGGCAGCGGGTGCGCCGCAGCTTCCACCCGCGGCTCCCGGGCCGGGGAGCTCGCCGCCACTGACGATGCGTCGGTGTCCGGCGGGCCGCGCCGGGGAAGGAGACGACCCCGGACGACGAGGAGGGGTCATGGCGGTCTGCGAGGTCTGCGGCAACGACTACGAGATGGCGTTCGAGGTGGTGGCGCAGGGTGCGCGGCACACCTTCGACAGCTTCGAGTGCGCGATCCACAAGATGGCCCCGGTCTGCGAGCACTGCGGCTGCAAGGTCATCGGCCACGGAGTCGTCGTCGAGGGCCACTTCTACTGCTGCGCGCACTGCGCCCGGCACGAGCACGGGAACACCCCGGTCCGCGACTCGGCGTAGCAGAAGGACCCCCCACCCCTCGCAGGCTCGGGGCGGGACCCGGGACGGGGGCGTCCTGCCCCCGCCACTCGTGCTGGCCTCGCCCGGAGGCTCGGTCCGAGCTCGCGAGGGCTGAGAGGGGCGAGGCCTTCTACCTGCAGCGGGCCGCCCTGGAGAGGGCCGAGGGCCGGGCCGGTGGGTCCCGTCCGGGCCTCACCCGCCCGGGGGACCGACACGGGCACCGACGCAGGGATCGCGCGCCCGATCGGGTTACCGTTCCGTCGCAACACCGTGTCGCGACGACGGAACCGGGAGCGGAGGAGCCGATGGACACCGGCGTCACCCGCCCCGAGGCGAACGCCGAGGCCGAGGTGACCCACCGCGACCACCCGGTCTCGGTGAGCACCCGGGTCGAGCGGGCCGACGCCGGCACGCTGGTCGTGCGCCCATCGGTCAGCGAGTTCGTGGAGCAGCAGGTCGTCCGGGTCGGTGACCCGGTGCGGGTCTTCTGGCGCGACTCCATCAGCGGCTGGGCGCTGCCGGCGGAGGTCTCGACCGTCGAGCGCGGGGCCGTCCCCCGCTGGCACCTGGCCGTCGTCGGGCCCGCCGAGCCCATGCAGCGGCGCGAGGCCGTCCGCGTCCGCCTCGCGTTGCCGCTCACCGCCGGGATCAACGGAGCCGACCTCGAGGGCGAGGTCCTCGACCTCAGCGAGGGCGGCGTCCGCGTCGTCATGGACGCGTTCGGCAACCCCCCGCTGCCGGGCAGCGTCGTCCCGCTGACCGTGCACCTCGAGGACGGCGCCATCGCCGCCCGCGCCGAGGTCGTGCGGCACCAGACCCGCGGCGCCCGCTGGGGCATGTCGCTGCGCTTCGTCGGGCTGCCCGAGAAGGAGCAGGACCGGCTGCGCCGCCGGGTCTTCCAGGCCATGCGCGAGGAACGCGCCCGCGCGGGAGACTGAGGAGACCCGTCCCGGACGATCGGGACCGCCCTCCCCGGAGGTGGAGAGGGACCGGCTGAGGAGGCGGGTGTTCCAGGAGCTGCGGCGGGAGCGCGCCCGCCAGTCCGACTAGAAGCCGGACCAGCGGGATAGTCCCCGGGGCGTGACGATCCCCGCCCGCCTGCCCGAGGCCCTGGCAGCCCTGCGGGACGCCGTCGCGGCCGCCCCGCTCGGCCTGGCCACCCCGGGCAGCGAGGCCGCTCGCCGGGCCGCCCGCGGGGTCGTCGAGCAGGTCGACGACTACCTGCTGCCGCGCCTGCGCGACCTCGACGCCCCGCTGCTCACCGTCGTCGGCGGTTCGACCGGAGCCGGCAAGTCCACCCTGGTCAACAGCCTGATCAGGGCGGGCGTCACGACCGCCGGCGTGCTGCGGCCGACCACCCGGGCGCCGGTGCTCGTCTGCGCCCGCGCCGACGTGTCCGCCTTCGAGGGGGATCGGGTGCTGCCCGGCCTGGCCCGGGTCACCGGCGGCGCCGGCGGGCCCGGCACCCTGCAGCTGGTGGCGCGGGACGACGTCCCGCCCGGCCTGGCGCTGCTCGACGCCCCGGACGTCGACTCGGTCGTGGAGTCCAACCGCGAGCTCGCCGCCCAGCTGCTGGCCGCGGCCGACCTGTGGGTCTTCGTCACGACCGCGGCCCGCTACGCCGACGCCGTCCCGTGGGACATGCTGCGGACGGCGCAGGAGCGGGGCACCGCGCTGGCCGTCGTCCTGGACCGGGTGCCGCCGGACGCCGCGGCCGAGATCGCGCCCGACCTCGCCGGGATGCTCGAGCGGGCCGGCCTGGCGGCCGCCCGCCTCTTCGTCGTCGAGGAGCGGCCGCTGGTCGACGGCCTCCTCCCCGAGGACCAGGTGGCCCCGCTGCGCGACTGGCTGCACGCGCTCGCCGCCGACCAGGAGCAGCGCGCCGCCGTCGTCCGCCAGACGCTCACCGGGGCGCTGGCCAGCCTGGGGGACCGGGTGGCCGGTGTCGCCGCGGCCGTCGAGGAGCAGGCGCAGGCCGCGACGACGCTGCGCGCGGCGGCCGCGGCCGCCTACACCGCCGCCTACGACGGCGTCGACGAGGGCGTGCGCAGCGGCAGCCTGCTGCGCGGCGAGGTGCTCGCCCGCTGGCAGGAGTTCGTCGGCACCGGCGAGTGGATGCGCTCGCTGCAGAGCTCCGTCGGTCGGCTGCGGGACCGGGTCACCGCCGCGCTCACCGGCCGGCCCTCGCCCACCGACGAGCTGCAGGGGGCGCTGGAGACCAGCGTCGAGACCCTGCTGCGCGCCGAGGCCGACCGCGCCGCCGAGCGCACCGTCACCGCCTGGCGGGCGCTGCCCGGCGGGCCGGCCCTGCTGGCGGCCGCCGACGCGGAGCTCGACCGGGTCTCGCCCGACTTCCCCGAGGCCGCCGCGGCGCAGGTCCGCGACTGGCAGGGCTACGTGCTCGACCTGGTCCGCGACGAAGGCGCGGGCAGGCGCACCCGTGCCCGGGTGCTCTCGTGGGGAGTCAACGGCACCGGCGCCGTCGTCATGGTCGCCGTCTTCGCGCACACCGGCGGGCTGACGGGCGGCGAGGTGGCGGTCGCCGGCGGGACGACCGCCGTCGGCCAGCGGCTGCTGGAGGCGGTCTTCGGCGACGCCGCCGTCCGTTCGCTGGCCGCCCGCGCGCGGGAGGACCTGCAGGCCCGGGCCGACGCCCTGCTGCGCTACGAGCAGGGCCGGTTCGACGCCCTCGTCGACGCCGCCGGGCCGGGCCCGGACGACGCCGCCGGCCTGCGGGCCGCTGCGGCCGCCCTCACCGCGGCCCGGGACCGCGCATGAGGGGACGGACGCCGCCGCTGGCCGACCGGCTGGCGGCCCTCCGCGAGGCCGTCGAGGTCGGCGGGGACCGCCTCGAGGTGCCCGAACTCGAGCGGGCCCGCGGGCTGCTGGCCAAGGCGGGGGCCCGCGGGGCACTCGGCGACGCCACCGTCGTGGCCCTGGCCGGCGCCACCGGCAGCGGCAAGTCCACGCTGTTCAACGCGCTGTCCGGCGGCGAGGTGAGCACCCCCGGTGTCCGACGGCCGACCACCGGCGTCGCGCACGCCACCGTCTGGGGTGGCGACGACGCGACCGACCGCTTGCTCGACTGGCTGCAGGTCCCCCGCCGCCACCGGCACGCCCCCGAGCCGGCGATGGACGGCCTAGTGCTGCTCGACCTGCCCGACCACGACAGCGTGAAGCTCGAGCACCGGCTGGAGGTCGACCGGCTGGTGCAGCTGGTCGACGTGCTGGTGTGGGTGCTCGACCCGGAGAAGTACGCCGACGCCGCCGTCCACGAGCGCTACCTCGTGCCGCTCGCCGGGCACGCGGGGGTGCTGCTCGTGGTGCTCAACCAGGTCGACCGGCTGGACCCCGCGGCCGCGCGCGCCTGCCTGGCCGACCTGCGCGCTCTGCTCGACCGCGAGGGGCTGGCGGACACGCCGCTGCTGGCCCTCTCCGCGCGCACCGGTGCCGGCCTCGGTGAGCTGCGCGCCGACCTGGCCCGGCGGGTGTCCGCCCGGCGGGCGGCGACCGACCGGCTCACCGCCGACGTCCGGACCACGGCCACGGCGCTGGCGGCGCAA
>NZ_SPQN01000088.1 GCF_004571065.1 Geodermatophilus sp. DF01-2 | reverse complement strand
GCGGGGCCCGAAGGGTTTTCGACGAGCGGCCGGTCCGGCTCCGCTCAGGCGGGGTACGGCACCGGCCGCGGTGTCGGCCGGCAGCCCGACGGCGGGAGACCGCGACGGACGGCGCCGTGAGCTGACGCCTCCGGCCCGGCGTCGCTGGACACGGGAGCCTCCTCGGCGGGCGCCGGTGCGACCTGCGGTGCCTGCTGCTCGGCCGCGGCCTGCGCGGCGGCCTCCTCGGCGGCCTGCTGCTCGGCGGCCTCCCGGGCGGCCTCCTCGGCGGCGTGCCGTTCGGCGGCCTCCCGGGCGGCCCGCTGCTCCTCGGCGGCGAGGCGGTCGTACTCGGCCTGGAACTGGGCGACCTGCCGGTCCAGGTCGGCCCGCTGGGCGGTGACCCGGTCGAGCAGCGTCTCGGCCTCGGCCTCGGTCCGCTCGGCCGCGGTGCGTGCGGCGGCGGCTGCGTCGGTGGCCTGCTGGGCGACGCCGAGGACGCCGTTGGTGTGGTCGGCGATCGCCTGCAGCGTGCCGACCCGGTCGAGCAGCTCGTCCGGCGAGTCGCTGGTGAGCATCGCCGAGAGGGTGGTGAGTCGGTCGCCGGTCCAGGCGCTGCGGGCGACGCTGCGGACCTGCTCGCGCGCCGCGGCGAGCGCGGCCTCGGCGGCGGCGACGTCCTCGGTGGCCTGGGCCGCGGCCTCCTGGGTGGCGCGCAGCTGCTCGCGGGCCTCGTTGAAGCGCTCGGTGACCACCTCGAGGTCGTGGGCGCGGGCGGCGACGAGCGCCGCGGCCTCCCGGGAGGTGGCCGGGTCCTCGGGGCTGGCGGATGCGGGGAGGGTCGTCAGGGTGAGGCCGCCGGCGGCGACCATGCCCACCAGGATGCGACCCACCGTGCGGCGGGCAGGGGTGTGCGAACTCGCCATGGAGGCGGGTCTGTCCTCTCTTCCACGGCCGCCTACCGAGTTAGCTGACGGGTTCGGGCGGGAAGGCGCCCGGCGCCCGCGACCCGGTGGGCCGTGGAGCGCTTCACCCCGGTGCTGCGGTGGGTCCCCGGTCCCCGAGCCGGCGAGACGGCCGGCTCGGAGTTCGGCGGCGTCCGCCCGGTTGCCACGGGAGTGGCGGGACGACCCGGTCGGACCGGCGTCACGCTAGGGCCGTGACCGGGTCGTGACAAACCTGGGGGCGGGCGGGAAGCCGCACCGCCCAGACACCCCGGGCAGACATGACTCAGCGTGACGACACCGCCCGAGAACGTCCCGCGGCGGCGTCGCGCACGCCGCCGGCGGCTGAGGGTGCGCTGTAGATGGCGCCGCGTCACCATGGGTTCGCCGGCTCCCGGGCGTCCATGCCGCGCCACCGCCGCAACGAGGAGGTACCCGTGATCGAACGACCGCCGGCCGGTCCGGGAACGGGGCCGGGCAGGATCGGCGTGCCCCCGCCGGTCCCGACGACCGGCCGGTCCGTGGTGGTCTTCGCCGACCCCGACGTGGACGGGGTGGCCGTGCTGCGCCGGCTCGCCGGGCTCTCGGAGGTCGTCGACTCCCGGGACGTCGAACCGGCGGACGTCGACGCGCGGGAGCTGCGGCAGGCGGAGGCGATCGTCTTCCCCCGGCTCGGTCTGGCCGTGGCCGCCCTCGACCCGCACCGGCTGGCGGAGGTCGACTCGGTGGTCGCCGTCACGCCGGAGCTGGTCCACCACGTGCTCCCGGAGGTCCCCGACGGCTACCTGGCCGGGTACCGGGACGCCATCGACGACCTCACCGGGCGGCTGCTCGGGACGACCGGGGACGGGGCAGTGCCGGGCGCGCCCGTGTACACCGACACCCCGCTGTTCACCTGGGGCCTGCAGGCCACCGAGGTGGTCACCTCCCCGCGCGCGGGCCGCGGGATCCGGGTCGCCGTCCTCGACACCGGCTTCGACGCCACGCACCCCGACCTGGCCGGGCGGGCGGTGACGGCGACCTCGTTCGTCCCCGGCGAGTCCCCTCAGGACGGGCACGGACACGGCACGCACTGCGTGGGCACCGCGTGCGGCCCCCGTACCCCGGAGGGGGCGCGCGGCTACGGCGTCGCGTCCGAGGCGGAGGTCTTCGTCGGGAAGGTGCTCGGCGACGAGGGCTCGGGCACCGACGCCCAGATCCTCGCCGGCATCGCCTGGGCGCTGAGCAACGAGTGCCAGGTCATCTCCCTGTCGCTGGGCGCCGACACCCCGGAGCCCAGCCCGGCCTACACGGCCGCGGGTCGCCGGGCGCTGGACCGCGGCTCGCTCATCGTCGCGGCGGCGGGCAACAACGCCGACCGGCGCCAGGGGAACGTGGGGTTCGTCGGCGCCCCGGCGAACAGCCCGGACGTGCTGGCCGTCGGCGCGCTGGACCAGGCCCTCGAGGCCGCCTGGTTCTCCGCCCGCAGCACCGCCGCCCCGGGTGGACAGGTCGACCTGGCCGCGCCCGGGGTCGACGTCTTCTCGTCCTGGCCGATGCCGACCCGGTACAACACCATCAGCGGAACGAGCATGGCGACCCCGCACGTCGCCGGCCTGGCCGCGCTGTGGACGGAGGAGACCGGTCTGCGCGGGCGGGACCTGTGGTGGGCGCTCACCCAGGCGGGTCGGCGGCTGACCGCCCCGTCGGTCGACGTGGGGTCGGGGCTGCCCGTCGCACCCCCGTGACCCCGCGCCGCAGTGACGGTTCCGCCGCAGGGGGGCCGCCCGCGGCTACGGTGCAGGGGTGACCGCTGTGATCGTCACCGTCGACGACGCGCACCTCGGCCGCGTCGGCGCGGTGGCCGAGACCTTGCGCGAGCACGGCCTCCAGGTGGACCAGGTGCTCGACGAGGTCGGCGTGATCGCCGGGCGGATCCCCGCCGGACGGCCGCTGACCGCGCTGCGGGTCGACGGGGTGGCCGCGGTGGAGGAGGCCCGCCGCGTCCGGCTGCCACCGCCGGACGCGCCGGTCCAGTAGCCGGTCAGCCGGCGTCGGTGGCGGCCAGGCCGGCGTGCCGCTCGCGGAGCTCCCGCTTGAGGATCTTGCCGCTCGGGTTCTTCGGCAGCCCGTCGGCCAGGACGACGTACTTCGGCCGCTTGTAGCCGGCCAGCCGCTCCCGGGCGTGGGCCTGCACGTCCGCGGGCGTCAGCGTTCCCCCCGGCCTCGGGACGACCACCGCGGTCACGGCCTCGATCCAGTGCGGGTGGCGAATGCCGAAGACGGCGACCTCGGCGACGCCGTCGAGCTCGTAGATCGCCTCCTCGATCTCCCGGCTGGCGACGTTCTCCCCGCCGGTCTTGATCATGTCCTTCTTGCGGTCGACGACCGAGAGGTAGCCGTCGGCGGTCATGACCCCGAGGTCGCCGGAGTGGAACCAGCCGTCCCGGAACGCCTCCGCGGTCTTCTCCTCGTCGGCGTAGTAGCCGAGCGCGGCGTGCGGGCTGCGGTGCACGATCTCGCCGACCTGCCCCGGCGGGACCGGGGAGCCGTCGTCGTCGACCAGCATCGTCTCCACGTTGAGCGCCGCCCGGCCGGCCGAGCCGGCCCGCTCCAGCTGCTCGCCCGGGCGCAGGATCGTGGCCAGCGGCGCCATCTCCGTCTGCCCGTAGAAGTTCCACAGCGCGACGTCGGGCAGCCGGCGCTGCAGCTCGCGCAGCACCTCGACCGGCATGGCGGAGGCGCCGTAGTAGCCCTTGCGGAGGCTGGACAGGTCGGTGGTGTCGAAGTCCGGGTGCCGGAGCAGCGAGATCCACACCGTCGGCGGGCAGAAGAGCTTGGTGACCCGCTCCCGGGCGATGGCCGCCAGCAGCGCCGCCGGATCCGGGCCGGGGAGGATCACGCTGGTCGCGCCGAGGTAGACGTCGACGGAGAAGAAGCAGTCCAGCTGCGCGCAGTGGTACATCGGCAGCGAGTGCAGCTCGACGTCGTCGGCGCTCATCTCCCCGTCGATCGCGCAGCTGACGTACTGGCTGACCAGCGAGCGGCTGGAGAGCATCACGCCCTTGGGCCGCGACTCGGTCCCCGACGTGTACATCAGCCGGAGCGGGTCGTCGTCGGCGACGAGCACGTCGGGCAGGGTGTCCGGGCCCTTCCGCCACCAGGGATCGACGTCCTCCCAGCCGGCGGCCGGCGCGGCGCCGGACAGCGGGATCCAGCCGCGCAGCCCGTCGGCGACCCCGGCGGCGGTGAGCGCCTGCTCCGCGGTGGGGGCGAGGACGTCCTCGGCGACCATCGCCCGCGCACCGGAGTGCCGGAGGATGTAGGCGATCTCCGCAGGCCCCAGCATGAAGTTGACCGGCACCAGCACCACGCCGAGCCGGGCGGTGGCGAACGCCAGGACCGCGTACTGCCAGCAGTTGTGCGACAGCAGCGCCAGCCGGTCGCCCTTCGCCAGGCCCCGGTCGGCCAGGGCGTGTGCCGTGCGGTTCACCGCTGCGTCGAACTCCGCGTAGGTGACCCGCAGCTCCCCGGCGACGACGGCGAGCTTGCCGGGGTACCGGCGGGCGGTGCGGTGCAGCAGGTCGCCGACGGCGTGCCGGCGGGCGCGGGTGATCGCGGCGGTGGTGGTGGGGCTGAAGCCGGAATCCATGGAGTGACCGGACCTCTCGCGGGCGACGGGGACGGCGTCAGCTTGCCTGCCCGCCTGACCGGGGAGAACCCCCGCACCGCGCCGGCCGGCCGGGTCGGCGGCCGGGACCGGTGCGCCGCCGCGTTCGCAACCCGGTTGTCCCGGCGGGCGGGCGCCGCCAGAGTGGGCCCGTGCACCCCCCGGGCCCCGGCACCGAGCCCCCGACCGGCTCCTTCCGCGTGGTGCACGAGGACGGCGGCCCGGTGCTGCACCTGCACGGCGACGTGGACGAGCCGCTGGTGCGGCGGATGCGGGCGGCGGGGCTGCCCGAGGGCGAGCTCGTGGCGGTGCAGGTGGCCGCGGTCGGCTACATCGACTCGACCGGGTTGTCGCTGCTGGTGCGGTGGGCCCAGCAGGCCGCGCGGGACGGCCGGCCGGCCGTTCTCCGCGCCGCCTCGCCGCGGTTCTGCAAGGTCCTCGACCTGGCCGGCATCTCGGTGCTGTTCGTGCTGGAGGACGACGGGCACCGCTGACCGGCCCGCACGCCCGCGGGGCCTACAGTCCGCGGGAGCGGCCCGCCGGGGCCGGGGAAGGTGGGCCAGCGTGAACCGACCGCCGGCGATCGCGTTGCTGGGGCTGGGGGAGGCCGGGGCGGAGATCGCCCGTGACCTGGTCGCCGCGGGCGCCGACGTCCGGGGCTACGACCCGCGGATGGCCCCGCCGCCCGGGGTGCTGCCGCGGCCGGACGAGGCCGCCGCGGTGGCCGGCGCCGACCTGGTGCTCAGCGTGAACAGCGCCGCCGATGCGCCGGTCGCGCTGCGCAACGCTCTCCCGGGCCTGCGGCCGGGCACCGTGTGGGCCGACCTGAACACGGCGGCGCCGAGCGTCAAACGGGGCCTCGCGGAGGCCGTCGCCGGCCGGGACGTGCCGGTGGCCGACGTGGCACTGCTGGCCACGGTCCCCGGGAAGGGGCTGCGCACGCCGATGCTCGTCTCCGGCGACGGCGCCCGCCGGTACGCGCAGGTGCTGGCCGGCTTCGGGGTGACCGTGGACCTGCTCGACGGCCCGCCGGGGGCGGCGATCTCCCGCAAGCTGCTGCGCAGCGTCTTCTGGAAGGGCATGGCCGCCGCCGTCGTGGAGGCGATGGAGGGCGCGGAGGCGGCCGGGGTGGCCGACTGGCTGCGCAGCGACATCGGCGCGGAGCTGGACCGCTTCGCCGCCGCCGACGTCGACGCGTTCGTCGCCGGCTCGCGGCGGCACGCCCGCCGCCGTGCCGCGGAGATGGGCGCCGCCGCCGAGCAGCTGCGCGACCTCGGTGTGCCGGCGCGGGTGGCCGCGGCCGCCCGGGACCAGCTCGCCGCCCTCGCCGAGGGACCCGCCGGGCCCACCGGCTGAGCCGGCGCCCGCGCCTCTCGCCGAGTGATCACGGACCGCCGCCGTCCGCCGGGGCCGGCCCGGCGAGGGTCGCTCCGGCGCCGTGTCGCCATGTCGACGTGTCGCGCCTTCGTCATGTCGTCATAACGTATCGTCGGTCGCGACCCGGCCCACGATTCCAGGGAGCAGCCGGTGCGCATCGGCATCCTGACCGGCGGGGGCGACTGCCCCGGCCTCAACGCCGTCATCCGCTCGGTCGTCCGCACCGCGACGACCCAGTACGGCAGCTCGGTGATCGGCTTCCGCGACGGCTGGCACGGGCTGCTCGAGGACCGGACGACGCCGCTGGACGTCGCCGCCGTCGACGGTCTGCTCACCCGCGGCGGGACGACGCTCGGCTCGGCCCGCGTCGCGCCCGCGAAGCTGCACGCGGGCCTGGACACCATGAAGGAGGTGCTCGCCGCGCACGGGGTCGACGTGCTGGTCCCGATCGGCGGCGAGGGCACGCTCACCGCGGCCCACCTGCTGTCGGAGGCCGGCGTCCCGGTGGTCGGCATCCCCAAGACCATCGACAACGACATCGACGGCACCGACCTGACCTTCGGCTTCGACACCGCGGTCAGCATCGCCACGGAGATGATCGACCGGCTGCACACCACCGCCGAGTCGCACCAGCGGGTGCTGCTGGTGGAGGTGATGGGCCGGCACGCCGGCTGGATCGCCCTGCACGCGGGCCTCGCCGCCGGCGCCCACCTCACGCTGGTGCCCGAGGAGCCGTTCGACGTCGACGAGGTCGTCCGGATCGTCTGCGAGCGCTTCTCCCGGGGCGACTCGCACGTCATCGGGGTGGTCGCCGAGGGCGCCGCCCCGCTGCCCGGTCAGATGCCGCTGCGCGACGGCGGCGTCGACGAGTTCGGCCACCGCCGCTTCACCGGCGTCGCGCAGCAGCTCGGCGCCGAGCTCGAGCGGCGCACCGGCAAGGAGGTGCGGGCGACCGTGCTCGGCCACGTCCAGCGCGGCGGCACCCCGACGTCCTTCGACCGGGTGCTGGCCACCCGCTTCGGCCTGCACGCCACCATCGCGGCGCACGACGGCAAGGTCGGGCAGATGGTCGCGCTGCGCGGCACGGAGATCGAGCTGGTGCCGCTGGCCGCCGCGGTCGCGCGGCTGAAGACGGTGACGCCCTCCCGGCTGGCCGAGACCGGCGCCTTCACCGGTTGACCCGCACCCGTTCGCACGGCGCTGCAGGCGGCGGTTCCACCACGCGCGCCGCCGCCGGACCCGGGCCGGCTCGGTAGCGTCCGAGGCCCGACCGACCGACCGACGACGGGAGACGCCCGTGCCCGAGACGACCGTCCCCGGCGGTGCGAGCGTCCCGCAACTGCGGGCCCACCTGGCCGTTCCGCCGGTCGGCGAGGGGCCGTGGCCGGGAGTCGTGGTCGTCCACGCGGCGTTCGGGCTGACCGACGACACCCGCCAGCAGGCCGACCGGCTGGCCGCCGCCGGCTACCTCGCCGTCGCCCCCGACCTGTTCAGCGCCGGTGGGGCGGCGCGCTGCCTGCGGCGCACCTTCGGCGACCTGCTGCGCCAGGGAGGCCCGGCATTCGGCGACCTCGAGGCGACCCGCCGCTGGCTGGGCGACCGGCCGGACTGCACCGGGCGGGTCGGCGTCCTCGGCTTCTGCATGGGCGGCGGCTTCGCGCTGCTGGGCGCCACCCGCGGCTTCGACGTCGCCGCGCCCAACTACGGGATGCTGCCGAGGGACGCCGAGCGGGTGCTGGCCGGTGCGTGTCCGGTCGTGGCCGGCTACGGCAGGCGCGACCGGGCCCTCCGCGGGGCGGCGCAGCGGCTGGAGCGCGTGCTGACCGAGCACGGCGTGCCGCACGACGTCCGCGAGTACCCCGATGCCGGGCACTCGTTCATGAACCGGCACAACAGCGGGCCGTTCGCCGTCCTCGAGCAGGTGGCCGGCCTCGGCTACCACCACCCGTCGGCCGAGGACGCCTGGGCGCGCATCCTGCGCTTCTTCGAGATCCACCTGCGCGCCGGCTGACGAAGGACTCTGCCTCCGCCACTCGCCAGCCCGCGGCGTGGCCCCCTCCCGGGCACCGCCCCGAGCTCGCGAGGGGTGGGGAGGAAGGGGATCCTCTCTCAGCGCGGCCGAGTGCGGCGACCGGGGCGGCCGCCGTCGCCGGCATCCCGGCCGCACCGAGTGCGACGAACTCGTGGCCATCAGCGGCTGATCGCCACGAGTTCGTCGCACTCGCGCGAGCGGCCGCGCCGCGGCCGGAGCGGGCACACTGGGCGCCGGGGACAGGAGGTCGGCATGGACACGGTGCGGCTCACCGGGCAGGACTTCACGACGGCGACGCGGGCCGACGGGATCGTGCTGGTCGACTTCCGCACGGCCCGGTCGGGTTCGAGCCGGGCGTTCGCCGCGGTGTTCGACGCCGCCGCCGAGCGGCATCCGGACCTGCGCTTCGCCACGGTCGACCTCGACGCCGAGCCCGCGCTGGCCGCCGCCGTGGGGGTGCGGCGGGCGCCCAGCCTCATGGTGTTCCGGGACGGCGTGCTCGTGTTCGCCGAGCCGGGCTGGCTGCCCGCGGACTCGGTGGACGTGCTCATCGCCACCGTCCGCGAGCTGGACATGCGGGCCGTCCGCGAGCAGTTCCCCGAGCCGATCGGCTGACCCGGTCCGTCCTGCGGACCGCGCGGGCCGGGCGCAGGATCGAGGAAGACCGAGGGCGCGCACCCGGCGCCTCCCCAGACCCTGCGGAGGTGCCCGTGGCGGCCCGGCCCGACGTCGACCGGACCGCGCGGGACGAGGACTACCAGCCGGACCCGCGGCGCTGGCGGGCGCTCTCGGTCACTCTCGTCGTCGGCTTCATGAGCCTGCTCGACGTCAGCATCGTGTCGGTCGCGCTGCCGACGCTGCAGCGCGACCTCGGGGCCACCCCGGCGACCGTCCAGTGGGTCGTCTCCGGGTACGCGCTGACCTTCGCGCTGGCGCTGGTCCCCGCCGGCCGGCTCGGCGACGCCCTCGGCCGGCGCCGGCTGTTCCTCGTCGGCCTGGCCGGCTTCGTGCTGTGCAGCGCGGCGGCCGGCGCGGCACCGACCGTGGGCCTGCTCATCGCCGCCCGGCTGGCGCAGGGGCTGGCCGCCGGGTGCCTGGCCCCGCAGAACTCCGGCCTGATCCAGCAGCTGTTCCGCGGTGCCGAGCGGGGCCGGGCGTTCGGCCTGTTCGGCGCGGTCGTCGGCGTCTCCACCGCGGTGGGGCCGATCGTCGGCGGGCTGCTGCTGCAGGTGGCCGACTGGCGGTGGATCTTCTACGTCAACGTGCCGATCGGCGTGGTCGCCTTCGCCCTCGCCTGGCGCCTGCTGCCGCGCGGGAGGACGGGCCGGCGCGGGCGGATGGACCTCGGCGGAGTGCTGCTGCTCGGCGTCGGGGCGCTCGCGCTCCTGTTCCCGCTGGTGCGGGCCGAGGCCGGTGGGTTGCGCCGGTTGTGGTGGCTCTTCCCGGTCGGGGTGCTGGTGATGGCCGGCTTCGTCGCCTGGGAGCAGCGGCTGGTGCGGCGCGGCGGGGAGCCGGTGTTCGACCCGCGGCTGGTGACGCGGACCCGCGGCTACGGGCTCGGCGCGGCGCTGGGCACCGCCTACTTCGTCGGCTTCAGCGGTATCTGGCTGGTGTTCGCGCTGTTCTTCCAGACCGGCCTGGGGCTCACCCCGCTGCAGTCGGGGCTGGCGGTGACGCCGTTCGCGCTGGGCGCGGCGGCGGCGGCGGTGGTGGCCGGGCGGCTGGTCGAGCGCTACGGGCGGGCGGTGACGGTGGTCGGCCTGGTGGGCGTGCTGGCCGGACTGGGCGCGACGATCGCCGTCCTGCTGCTCGTGCCGGCCGGCGCCGTCCCCTGGGCGGTGGCGCCCGCGCTGCTGGTGGGCGGTCTCGGCGGTGGATGCGTCATCTCGCCGAACATCACGATGACGCTGCGCGACGTCCCGGTCCGGATGGCCGGTGCGGCCGGGGGCGGGCTGCAGACCGCGCAGCGCTTCGGAGCGGTCATCGGGACGGCGGCGCTGCCCGGCCTCTTCTACGTCGTCCTCGGGGCCACCGATCAGGACTTCCCGACCGCGGCGGCCGCCGGGCTCGGCCTCGCCGTCGCGGGGATCGCGGCGGCGCTCGTGCTCGCCGTCGTCGACCTGCGCCGTACCCGGCGGGAGGAGGCCGCGGAGGAGCCGGACCCCGACGCGGTGCACGTCCACGGGCACCCCGCCCACCACTGACGGCCGTCCCGGGGACGACGAGGGGTGCCCGGCCCTCGATCGGGCCGGGCACCCCCGGGACCGGTCGCTGCGGGATCGGCGCAGCGAGGGGGTCAGCGCAGCGAGGCCTGGGCGAGCTCGCGCTGCGCGTCGTCGGCGTCCCGCTGGCCCGGGCCGGCGTTGGTCGCCGAGGCCGGCAGGTCGGCGTCGAGCGAACCGCCGTGGCCGTCGTCGAGCATCGTGGCCTCGTCGAACGGGATGCGGCCGGACAGCGCCCCGGACAGCTGCTCGCGGTCGATCTCCTTCGTCCAGGTGGCGACCAGCACGGTGGCCACCGCGTTCCCGGCGAAGTTGGTCAGCGCCCGCGCCTCGGACATGAAGCGGTCGATGCCGACGATCAGGCCGACGCCCTCGAGCAGGTCCGGCCGGTGCGCCGCGAGGCCGCCGGCCAGCGTGGCCAGGCCCGCCCCGGTGACACCGGCGGCGCCCTTGGAGGCGACGATCATGAACAGCAGCAGGCCGACCTGCTCGCCGATCGACAGCGGGTCGCCCAGCGCCTGGGCGATGAACAGCGAGGCCATCGTCAGGTAGATGGCGGTGCCGTCGAGGTTGAACGAGTACCCGGTCGGGACGACGATGCCCGCGACCGGCTGGCTCACGCCGGCGTGCTCCATCTTGGCGATCAGCCGGGGCAGCGCGGTCTCCGACGACGAGGTCGAGACGATGAGCAGGAACTCGCGGCCCAGGTACCGCAGCAGCGTGAAGATGTTGACCCCGGCGACCAGTCGCAGCAGCAGGCCGAGGATGACGAACACGAAGACGACGCAGGTGGCGTAGAAGCCCAGCATGATCACCGCGAGGCTCTTCAGGGCGTCGACGCCGGTCTCGCCCACGACGGCGGCGATCGCGCCGAAGGCCCCGATCGGGGCGACCCACATGATCATCGCGAGGATGCGGAAGACCAGCTTCTGGAAGTAACCGATGGCGTTGAGGATCGGCGCGCCGGAGCGGCCCATCGCCTGGATCGCGAAGCCCGTCAGCAGGGCGACCAGCAGCGCCTGCAGCACCGAGCCGTCGGTCAGGGCCGACACCAGCGTGGTCGGGATGATGCCGAGCACGAAGTCCGTCGTCCCGCCGGCCTCCTCGGCCTCGCCGGCCAGGTCGGCGCCCTCGCCGCGCAGCTCGTCGGAGAGCGCCAGCCCGTCCCCGGGGTCGAGGACGTTGCCGACGACCAGGCCGATCGCCAGCGCGATCGTCGACATGAGCAGGAAGTAGCCGAGCGCCAGCCCGCCGATGCGGCCGACCTTGGCCGCCTGCCGGATGGCCCCGATGCCCAGCACGATCGTGCAGAAGATCACCGGCGCGATGAGCATCTTGATCAGCCCGACGAACGCCGTGCCGAGCCACTTGAGCTCGACGGCGAGGTCCGGGAAGAGGAAGCCCACCGCGATGCCGGCGAGCACCGCGCCGATCACCGCGATGTACAGCCAGTGGGTGCGGTCCCGCCGCGTCGCGGGTGGCGGCTGGTCGGCGACGGTGCCTGAGGCCATGACAGCTCCTGGGGTCAGGGAGGGGGATGCCGGCCCGAGGGGGCCGTCGCCGTCACGGTGCGGGGTGCCGGTGACCGTCGTCACGCATTCGTTCATTGCGTACACGCGGGCGCAGCGGGCGGGCGCACCGGGCACACTCGCGGACGTGCGCGTGCCCGCCTCCCTCCGGCACCGCCGCCGCGACGAGGCGAGCCTCGCCCGGCGGCTGCTGCTGCTCCAGGCCCTGGTGGTGGCCGCCGTCGTCCTGACCATGACCGCCGTCGCCTACTCCGACGCCCGGCAGGCGGTCCGGGAGGCGGCCGAGGAGGAGACCACCGCGATCGTGGCCAGCCTGGTCGACTCGCCGCTGGTGCTGGAGGCGGTCACCGGCCCCGACCCGACCGCGGTGCTGCAGTCCTACGTGGAGCAGGTGCGCGCCGACACCGGGACGTCGTTCATCACCGTCCTCGCGCCGGACCGGACCCGGTACACCCATCCCGACCCCGCAGAGATCGGCCGGCCGTTCATCGGCACGGTCGGCCCGGCGCTGGACGGCGAGACTTTCACCGAGACCTACACCGGCACCCTCGGCCCGTCGGTCCGCGCGACCGGCCCGGTGCTCGACGCCGACGGCGACGTGGTGGCCGTCGTCTCGGCCGGGGTCACCGTCGAGGCGATCGGGAAGGATCTCGCCGCCGCCGTCCCCGGCATCCTCGGCACGGCGGCGGCCACGCTCGCCGTGGGGGCGCTGGGCAGCGCGGCGCTCTCCCGGCGGCTGCGGCGGCAGACCCACGGGCTCTCCCCGGGCCAGCTCGCGCGGATGGTCGACTACCACCACGCGGTCCTGCACGCCGTCCGCGAGGGACTGCTCCTGGTGGACGACGAGCAGCGGGTCCAGCTGGTCAACGACGAGGCCCGGCGCCTGCTGGGGCTGGCCGGCGACCCGACCGGCCGGCACGTCGGCGAGCTGGGCCTGCCGCCGGAGCTCACCGCGACGCTCGGCCAGCAGCGCACCGCCGTCGACGAGGTGCACGTGACCGGTGCGCGGGTGCTGGTCGTCAACCAGGCGCCGCCGCGGCCCGGGGGCCGCTCGGCCGGCGCGGTGGTGACCCTGCGCGACCACACCGACCTCCAGGCGCTGACCGGCGAGCTGGACAGCGTCCGCTCCTTCGCGGAGTCGCTGCGCGCGCAGGCGCACGAGGCGGCCAACCGGCTGCACACCACCGTCTCCCTCGTCGAGCTCGGCCGCACCCAGGACGCGATCGACTTCGCCACCGCCCAGCTTGCGTCGGCCCAGCGGCTGACCGACCGGGTGGTCGACGCCGTCGGCGACCCGGTGCTGGCGGCGCTGCTGCTCGGCAAGGCCGCGACCGCCCACGAGCGCGGCGTGCTGCTGGAGGTCGACCCGGCGACCGCGGTGGGGGAGACGGGCATCCCGGGCGGCGACCTGGTGACGGTCGTCGGCAACCTGCTGGACAACGCGATCGACGCGGCGCTGGCCGGGGACCCGCCGCGGGAGGTCCAGTTCGCCGCGGAGGTCGCCGGCGGGCGGCTGCAGTTCCGGGTCGAGGACACCGGACCGGGCGTGCGGGAGGAGGACCTGCCGCGGCTGTTCGAGCGGGGCTGGACCACCAAGGAGACCGCCGGCGCCCCCTCCGGGCTCGGCCGCGGGCTGGGCCTGGCGCTGGTCGCCCAGGCGGTCGCCCGGCACGACGGCACGCTGACCGTCCGGCCCGGCCCGGGCGCGCTGTTCACGGTGTCCCTGCCCGTCGGCGTGCCGGCCCTGCGCCCGGACGTGGCGGCCGCCCGGTGATCCGCGTCCTCGTCGTCGAGGACGAATCGGTCGCCGCCGAGGCCCACCGCGCCTACGTCGACCGGACGCCGGGCTTCACCACCGCCGCGGTGGCGGGCACCGGAGCGGCGGCCCTCGACGCGCTCGCCCGGCTGCCGGTCGACCTGGTGCTGCTCGACATGAACCTGCCCGACGCGCACGGCATCGACCTCTGCCGCCGGATCCGGGGCGCCGGCGCGCAGGTCGACGTCCTGGCCGTCACCTCGGCGCGGGAGCTGGCCACGGTGCGCGCCGCCGCCGCGCACGGTGTCGTCGGTTACCTGCTCAAGCCGTTCACCTACCCGGCGCTGCGCGACCGGCTGACCGCCTACGCCGAGTACCGCGCGCGGCTGCACGCCGGTGGGGACGCCGCCGGGCAGGAGGACGTCGACCGCGTGCTCGGCGGCGTGCGCCCGAGGCGGCCGGCGCCGCTGCCCAAGGGGATGGGACGGGAGACCCTCGACGCCGTCGTCGCCGCCGTCCGCACCGCCGGTGGCGGGCTGTCGGCCGCCGAGACCGCCGAGCTGATCGGCGCCTCGCGGATCACCGCCCGTCGTTACCTCGAGTACCTCGCCGACACCGGCCTGGTCGATCGGGCGCCGCGCTACGGCGGCACCGGCCGCCCCGAGCTGGGGTACCGCTGGCGCCCCGCCTCACGGTGACGGTGAGGTCGTCGAAGGTCGTCGCGCTATGCCACCCGGCGCTGGGAGGGGCGGCCGGCCACCAGGGCGACCAGCAGCCCGGCCGCGACCGCGCCGGCGGCGTTGAGCGCGGTGTCGACCGGGGACACCACCCTCCCCAGCGGCAGCGCCCACTGCAGCAGCTCGATGCCGGCACCGGCCGTCGACGCCAGGGCGCCGAGCCGTAGCGGCGTGCCCAGCCGCGGCCAGCGCAGCACGGCCAGGACGGCGAGCGGGGCGAGCAGCAGCAGGTTGCCCACCAGTTGCAGCACCGTCGCCTCCGAGTCCAGCCCGGTGGCGTACCAGCGCAGCTCGGTCAGGGGTGCGCCCACTCCCAGCCGGAGCCGCCGGTCGGGGTGAGGGTCAGCAGCACCACCGCGAGGGCGGCGAGCAGCAGGGCGGCGTCCAGTCCGGTGCGGCGGTCGGCGTCCATGCCCCCACGGTGCCCCGCCCGCCCGGGCAGAGCCTGCGAACAGCCTGGACGCAGGCTGGGAGCCGCTCTCTTCCGCGCCGGGCCGGCGGCGACCGGCGCGAGGTGGGCCGCGGTGGGCACCTAGGCTCCGCCCGTGCCGCTGTTCTCCTTCGAAGGCCGCGCTCCCTCCGTGCACCCGGAGGCGTGGATCGCACCGACCGCCACGCTGGTGGGGGACGTCGTCGTCGAGGCCGGGGCGTCGGTCTGGTACGGCGCGCTGCTGCGCGCCGACTTCGGCCGCATCGTGGTGCGCGCCGGCGCCAACGTGCAGGACAACTCGGTGCTGCACGGCGGCGCCGACCCGGAGACCGAGATCGGGCCGGGCGCGACGGTGGGCCACCTGTGCGTGGTGCACGGCGCGGTGGTCGGCGCCGAGGCGTTGATCGGCAACGGCAGCACCGTGCAGGACGGCGCCCGCATCGGCGCCCGCGCGCTCGTCGGGGCGCACAGCCTCGTCCCGCCGCGGGCGCAGATCCCCGACGGCGTGCTGGCCCTGGGGGCGCCGGCCACGGTGCGGGGACCGCTCGGCGCGGGTGCTGCGCGCTGGGTCGACGGCAACCCGGCGATCTACCAGGAGCTGGCCCGTCGGCACGCGGCGGGCATCGAGCGGGTCGACGGGGGATGACGGTCCGCGAGCTCGTCGTCCTGGGTACCGCGAGCCAGGCGCCCACCCGCACCCGCAACCACAACGGCTACCTGCTGCGCTGGGACGGCGAGGGGTTCCTGTTCGACCCCGGCGAGGGCACCCAGCGGCAGCTGCTGCTCGCCGGCGTGCCCAGCAGCGCGGTCACCCGGATCTGCCTGACCCACTTCCACGGCGACCACTGCCTCGGCGTGCCCGGCGTGGTGCAGCGGATGTCGCTGGACCGGGTCGCCCACTCCGTGCACGCGCACTTCCCGGCGTCCGGGAGCGAGTACTTCGGCCGGCTGCGGGGCGCGTCGGTGTTCTCCGACGTGCTGGACCTGCGCGAGGAGCCGCTGACCGCCGACGGGCCGGTGGCGTCCGGCCCGTCGTGGACGCTGGAGGCCCGCCGGCTCGACCACCTCGTCGAGGCGTTCGGCTACCGGCTGGTCGAGCCCGACGGCCGCCGGATGCTGCCCGAGGCGCTGGCCGCCGCCGGGGTGGCCGGGCCGGACGTGGGCCGGCTGCAGCGGGACGGGGCGCTGGACGTCGGTGGGCGCACCGTGCGGCTGGCGGAGGTCAGCGTGCCGCGGCCGGGACAGCGGGTCGCATTCGTCATGGACACCCGGCTCTGCGACGCGGTCTGGGCGCTGGCCGACGGGGCGGACCTGCTGGTCGTCGAGTCGACCTTCCTCGAGGAGGACGCCGCGCTGGCCCGCGGGTACGGCCACCTCACCGCCCGCCAGGCGGCGGCGGTGGCGGCCGACTGCGGCGTGCGGCGGCTGGTGCTCACGCACTTCTCGCAGCGCTACCCCGACCCCGAGCGCTACCGGGAGGAGGCGGCCGCGGTGTTCGACGGCGACCTCGTCGTGGCGGCCGACCTGCAGACGGTGCCGGTCCCGCGGCGTCGGCCGTGAGCGGAGCTCAGCGCAGCTCGCCGGAGCCGTAGTCCCCGAACGGCACCGTGGCGACGGCGCTGATCGGGACCTCGGCGAGCGCCCGGCCGGTCGCGTCGAGGGTCCGGACGTCCCGCGCTCCCGCCGGCAGGAGGGCGACCGCGCCGCCGTCGCGAAGCGGGAGGGTGGTCAGCACGCCGCCCCGCTCGTCGAGGACGGCGCCGGCCGTGGCCGCGGCCGGCGCGGTGACGACCAGCCAGCGGCCCTGGTCGGAGGGCTCGGTCTCGGGGGAGGAGAGGTCGCAGACGCGCGCCACGACCAGCCCGGCCACGTCCGTCGTCCCCGGGGGCGTGTGCACGCCGCACGGAACGGCCCGGCCGGCGCCGGTGGGCCCGAGCTGCCCGGCCCACGTGGTCACGACCAGCCCGCCGCCGGGGCTGCGGGCCACGACGACGGCGGCGGTGCCCGGGACGTCGGCCATCGGCAGGGTCCCCGACCAGAGCAGCTGCGGTTCCAGCGCGGCCGGCTCCGCGCCCAGGGGGACGGCGATCTCGGTGAGGGCCTCGGCGACCAGCCGCGGTGCGGGACCGGTGGCGGCCGGCCGCAGCGGGTCCAGCGGCGGGACGTCCGCGGCCCGCGCCGGGAGCGCGAGATCG
>NZ_SPQN01000087.1 GCF_004571065.1 Geodermatophilus sp. DF01-2 | reverse complement strand
CCGGGCAGCGGCTCGGACTGCTCCACCAGCCGCGCCTCTCGGCATCCACGCCCGCCAGCCGGGCGTCGAGCGCGGTCGCCGGGTCGGCGGCCTCCCACACCCGCGGCACGCGGCGGGCGACGAACGCGGGCGCGAAGTTGTAGAAGGCCGCCGTCACGACCGCCGGGCCCACCGGCCCGAGCGGGGCGGCGCGCATCGCGAAGTACGTGGACCAGAAGCCGGTCAGCCCGGTGGCCTCGGCCGCCGAACGGCACTCGTCGGCGAAGTAGGTGAGCGCGTGGTAGGGCTCGCCCAGCGCCCACAGCCGCCGAGCCGTGGCCGGCGAGGTCATGCGCCCGCGCCTCTTGCGGTGTTCCCTCTGCTTCTGTAGTGGTACAGCACCGCGGAAGCATGCGAAGGACCGCAAGAGGCGCAGACCGTTGCCGGGGACGTCACGCGCTCACGCTCTCCGGCATGCCGAGCCACTCGCGCCAGCGCGGGTCGACCGTGCGCGTGCCGAGCAGCCGCCAGGCCGCGCCGCTCGGGGTGCGCGGCGGGTGCGGCAGCTTCCAGCCCAGCTCGGCCAGCGACCGGTCGGCCTTGGTGTGGTTGCAACGCCGGCACGCGGCCACGACGTTGTCCCACGTGTGGGTGCCGCCGCGGCTGCGCGGGACCACGTGGTCGATGCTGGTCGCCGAGCTGCCGCAGTAGACGCAGGTCGAGCCGTCCCGGTGGAAGACCGCCCGCCGGGAGAGCGGCACCTGCGCCGGGTACGGGACGCGGACGTAGCGGGTCAGGCGCACCACCACCGGCACCGGCAGGGACACCGTCTCCGCGTGCACCTCCTCGGGCGCGCTGTGCACGGAGACCGCCTTCTCGGCGAGCACCAGCACGATGGCGCGGCGGCTGGAGACGACGCACAGCGGCTCGTAGGTCGCGTTGAGCAGCAGGGTCGCGGCAGTGGTGGACCGTGCCGGGACAGGCGGCATCGGACGGGGGTTGGGGTCACGCCGCGGACCTGGCTGGCCTGCGGGCGACCGGGACGCGGGACGCGGCACGGGGCACCTCCGAGCGCCCGGGGCCGCGCGCCGGGTGCTGTGCGACCCGTGGGCGCCCCCATTCTGACCTGCGAGGGCGTTCCCGCGCTCCCGGGATGCACCGCCGGCGCCCCGCAGACCCACCGGGCCGCTGCCCGCCCGTCACTACCGTGGACCGCGTGCGCTACCCCGAGGCCCCCCGGCTCGACCTGGTCGAGCACCTGCACGGACACCCCGTCGCCGACCCCTACCGCTGGCTGGAGGACCCCGCCGACCCGCGGACGGTCTCGTGGACCGCCGCCCAGGACGAGCTGACCGCCGAGGCGCTGGCCGCCCTGCCACTGCGCGACCGCTTCGCCGCGCGGCTGGCCGAGCTGGTGCACGCCGGCGCCGTCGGCGTCCCGGTCTGGCGGGCCGGCCGCGCCTTCTCCACCCGCCGCGACCCCGGCCAGGAGCACGCGGTGCTGCGGGTGCGCGAGCCCGACGGCAGCGAGCGGGTGCTGGTCGACCCGATGGCGGTCGACCCCTCGGGCACCACGACCCTCGACGCCTGGTCGCCGTCCTGGGAGGGCGACCGGCTGGCCTACCAGCTCTCCACCGGCGGCGACGAGGAGTCGCGGCTGTACGTGCTCGACGTCGCCACCGGGAAGCAGCTCGACGGGCCGGTCGACCGCTGCCGCTACTCGCCCGTCGCCTGGCTGCCCGGCGGCGAGGAGCTGTTCTACGTCCGCCGGCTGGCGCCCGATCAGGTACCCGCCGGCGAGGAGCAGTTCCACCGCCGCGTCTGGCGGCACCGGGTCGGCGCGGACGCCGACGGCGACGTCCTGGTGCACGGCGAGGGCAGCGACCCGGCGACCTACTTCGGGGTGCGGACCAGCCGGGACGGCCGCTGGCTGGTGGTCTCGGCCTCGGTCGGTACCGCCCCGCGGGACGACGTCTGGCTGGCCGACCTCGCCATGTCCCCGGAAGGCGGACCGGCGAACCTGCGCGAGCTGCAGGTCGGTGTCGACGCGCAGACCGCCGCCTGGGTGGCCCGCGACGGCCGGCTGTGGCTGCTCTCCGACCGCGGCACGCCGCGCTGGCGGCTCGCCGTCGCCGATCCGGCCGACCCCGCGACCTGGGCGCCGGCCGCCTGGCGGGACGTCGTCCCCGAGCAGGAGGACGGCGTGCTCACCGACGTCGCCCTCGTGGACGGTCCGGACGGCGGCCTGCAGGTGCTCGCGGTGCACTCGGTGGATGCGACCGACCGGCTGTCGGTGTGGGCCGCGGACGGGACCGGGCGGGTCTCCGACGTGACCGCTCTCCCACCGGGCAGCGTCTCCGCCGTCAGCGCGCCGCCGGAGGGTGGCGGCACCGCCTGGGTGGGCTTCACCGACCACTCCACCCCGCCGTCGGTGCTGCGCTGGGACGCCGCCGACCCCGCGCGGCTGGAGAGCTGGGAGCAGGCGCCGGTCGCCGGCGAGGTGCCCGAGGTCCGGGTCGTCGAGACGCACGCGACCTCGGCCGACGGGACGCCGGTGCACCTGTTCGTGATCTCGCAGGCCGGGGCGCCGGACCGCCCGCGCCCCACCGTGCTGTACGGGTACGGCGGCTTCGACGTCGCCCTCACCCCGTCCTACTCGGCGCAGGCCCTGGCCTGGGTGGAGGCCGGCGGGGTGTGGGCGGTGGCGAACCTGCGCGGCGGCTCCGAGCACGGCGAGGAGTGGCACCGCGCCGGCATGCGCGAGCGCAAGCAGAACGTCTTCGACGACTTCGCCGCGGCCGGGGAGCACCTGGTCGCCGAGGGGTGGACGACGCACGGGCAGCTGGCGGTCATGGGCGGCTCCAACGGCGGCCTGCTGGTCGGGGCCACGCTCACCCAGCGCCCGGACCTCGTCGCCGCCGTCGTCTGCAGCGCGCCGCTGCTGGACATGGTTCGCTACGAGCGCTTCGGTCTGGGCCGCACCTGGAACGACGAGTACGGCACCGCCGAGGACCCCACCGAGCTCGGCTGGCTGCTCGGCTACTCGCCCTACCACCGGGTGGCCGAGGGGACCGCCTACCCGGCGGTGCTGTTCACGACCTTCGAGTCCGACACCCGCGTGGACCCGCTGCACGCCCGCAAGCTGGCCGCGGCGCTGCAACACGCGACGTCGTCCGACTCACCGGTGCTGCTGCGGCGCGAGACGTCGGTGGGACACGGCGCCCGCGCGGTCAGCCGGACCGTCGGCCTGGCCGCCGACCAGCTCGCCTTCCTCGCCGCCCACACCGGGCCGACCGGCTGACCCGCCGGTCGCGGAGCCGTCCTGTGTCCCGCGCCACGCCCGGCGTGGCGTCCGGCGAGGGGCCTTGCTCTTCCTGCACCTGAGAGTATCGCCGTGATGACCGCTTCACCGTCCGTGATCGCCGCCGACGACGGCGGGGCCGCGCCCGACCCTCTCCGCGTCGAGCAGGTCACCTCCGAGGGCGCGCTCATGTCCCTGCAGGTCCGCCCCACCGACGCCGACCGGGGGCGGGTCGGCCGCGAGCTGCGCATGCGGCTCGAGGACCGCTGCGTCGCCGAGGGTCTCCGCACCCGGCTGCCGCGGCCGGGCACCGCGGCCGGCGCGCCGGCGGGAGTCCGCTGAGCGGCAGCGCGCCGGCGGGCGGGAGTCCCGCCGGCGCGGCCCCGCGGCCGGCGACCTTCCGCGAGCTGTTCGGCGTCCGGGAGTTCCGGCCGCTCTTCGGCACCTACCTGCTGTCGACGATCGGTGACGAGCTGGCCCGCGTCGCGCTGACCGTGCTGGTCTACCAGCGCACCGACTCGCCGCTGCTGTCGGCGATCACCTTCGCGATCAGCTACCTGCCGTGGCTGCTCGGCGGGCCCCTGCTGTCGACGCTGGCCGACCGGTTCCCCCGGCACCGGGTGCTCATCGCCAGCGACGCCGCCCGCGCCCTGCTGGTGGCCGGGATGGCGATCCCCGGGACACCGCTGCCGGTGCTGCTCGGACTGCTGTTCGTGGTGGCGGTGTGCGGCCCGCCGTTCGAGTCCGCCCGCTCGGCGCTCATGGCCGACGTGCTCGACGGCGACCGGTACGCGCTGGCGACGTCCCTGACCAACGTCGGCTCCCAGGTGGCCCAGGTCCTCGGCTTCGTGCTCGGCGGCACCCTCGTGGCGCTGCTCCACCCGTCGGTCGCGCTGCTGTTCGACGCGGCCACCTTCGCGGTCTCCGCAGTGTGGCTGTGGGCCCGGCTGCAGCGCCGTCCGGCCCCGGACGGGGAGGCCGGCGATCGCCCCCGCTCGGTCTGGCGCGACGCCGGCGACGGGCTGCGGCTCATCGCCCGGATGCCGCGGCTGCGCGCGATCATCGCGGTCACCTGGGTGGGCACCCTGTTCGCCAACGGGCCCGAGGGCATCGCCGCACCGCTGGTCGACCAGCTCGGCGCGGGCGCCACGGCGGTCGGCGTTCTCCTCGCGGCCAACCCGGCAGGTGTCACCGTGGGTGGACTGCTCATCGCCCGTGCCATCACCCAGCAGCGCCGCGAGCAGCTGGTGCCGGGTCTGGTCGTGCTCTCGCTCGCCCCGATCCTGGTCGCCGGCCTGGTCACCGTGTGGGGGGCACCGGGCGGAGGGGCGTACGCGCTCGTGGTCGCGCTGATGTTCGTCGCCGGACTGGGCGCGGCCTGGACCATCCCGCTGAACGTCGCCTTCGTGCAGGCGGTGCCGCCGGCCTACCGCGGCCGCGCCTTCGGGGTCGCGGTCAGCGGCCTGTACGGCGTCCAGGGCATCGGCGTGCTCGCCGCCGGCGCCGCCGCCGAGGGGATCCCGGCCGGCGGCGTGGTGGCTCTCCTCGGCGGGCTCGGGCTGCTGGCCGTCGTCCCGCCGCTGCTGGCCTACCTACGTACCCAGGGTCACGTGGCAACCGGCAGCCCCCCTGCGGGACGATCGGGAGCATGAGCCAGTCGGGTCGGTCCCTGCCGTCGGCACGGACGTTCTACGACGAGGTCGGCGGGGCGCCGACCTTCCAGCGGCTCGTGGCCCGCTTCTACGCCGGCGTCCGCACCGACCCGGTGCTCGCGCCGCTGTATCCCCAGGACGACTGGGAGGGTGCCGAGTCCCGGCTGCGCGGGTTCCTCGAGCAGTACTGGGGCGGGCCGACGACCTACTCGCAGGAGCGCGGCCACCCCCGGCTGCGCATGCGCCACGCGCCGTTCGCCATCGGCCCGGCCGAGCGCGACGCGTGGCTCACCCACATGCGCGGCGCCGTCGACTCCCTGGAGCTGACCCCCGAGCAGGACGCGACGCTGTGGGGGTACCTGGAGATGGCGGCCCGCAGCATGCAGAACCGCTGGCCCGGCGACGCAGGCGGAACCTTGGGTCCGGCGTGAGAGAGGTCGCGGCTGTCCCCCGGCCTCACCCCGAGCGTGCGAGGGGTGAGGAGGCCGAGATCCTTCTACCGGTGAGCCCGGACACTGCCCGCCGCACCGACGTCGACTGGTGGCGCGACGCGGTCTTCTACCAGATCTACATCCGCAGCTTCGCCGACGGGAACGGTGACGGCGTCGGCGACCTGGCCGGCATCCGCGCGCGCCTGCCGCACCTGGCCGCGCTCGGGGTCGACGCGCTGTGGATCACGCCGTTCTACCCCTCGCCGATGGCCGACCACGGCTACGACGTCGCCGACCCGCGCGACGTCGAGCCGGTCTTCGGCGACCTGGCCGGGTTCGACGCGCTGCTGGCCGAGGCGCACGCGCTCGGCATCCGCGTGACCGTCGACCTGGTGCCCAACCACACCTCCGACCGGCACGCCTGGTTCCAGGAGGCGCTGGCCGCGGGGCCCGGGTCCCCCGAGCGGGCGCGCTACCTGTTCCGCGACGGCCGCGGCCCGGACGGCGCCGAACCGCCGAACAACTGGCCCTCGGTGTTCGGCGGGCCGGCCTGGAGCCGGGTGGACGACGGGCAGTGGTACCTGCACATCTTCGCGCCTGAGCAGCCCGACCTGGACTTCACCAACCCCGAGGTGCTCGCCGACCTCGAGACGACGATGCGGTTCTGGCTGGACCGCGGGGTCGACGGCTTCCGCATCGACGTCGCGCACGGCATGGCCAAGGCCGAGGGGCTGCCCGACATGCTGCCGATGGAGGACACCGGGCTGCTCGACGACCACGGCCCCGGCGACCACCGGTTCGACCAGGACGCCGTGCACGACGTGCACCGACGGATCCGTGCCGTGCTCGACGAGTACCCCGGGCGGATGGCCGTCGGCGAGGTGTGGGTGTCCGACGACGACCGGCTGGCCCGGTATTTGCGCGCCGACGAGCTGCAGCTGGCGTTCAACTTCAAGCTGCTGACCGCCGACTGGGGCGTCGACGAGCTGCGCGACGCCGTCGTCCACTCGCTGGCCACCGTGGCCGGGACGCCGGCGCCGGCCTGCTGGGTGCTCTCCAACCACGACCGCCCGCGGCACGTCACCCGCTACGGCGACGGCGAGCTCGGCACCCGGCGGGCGCGGGCCGCGGCGCTGCTGCAGCTGGCCCTCCCGGGAGCGGCCTACCTCTACAACGGCGACGAGCTCGGCATGCCCGACGTCGACCTGCCCGACGAGGTGCTGCAGGACCCGATCTGGGAGCGGTCCGGGCGCACCGAGCGGGGCCGCGACGCCTGCCGCATCCCCGTGCCGTGGTCCGGCGACGGCCCCTGCTACGGGTTCTCCACGCACGCCGCCACCTGGCTGCCGATGCCCGGAGGCTGGGGTGCACTGACGGCGGAGGCCCAGGCGGGCGCCCCCGGTTCGATGCTGTCGCTGTACCGAGCCGCGCTCGCGCTGCGGCGCACGTCGCCGACCTTCAGCGGGGAGTCGCTGGAGTGGCTGCCCGCGCCCGAGGGATGCCTGGCGTTCCGCCGTCCCGGCGGGCTGGTCTGCCTGCTCAACGTCTCCGGGCGCGCCGTCCCCCTGCCGGAGGGCGAGGTCCTGCTGGCCAGCGCCGACGTGGTCGGCGGCACCGTACCGGCGGACACGGCGGTGTGGCTGCGCGCCTGACCGGCGCAGGCTCCGGCGGCCTTGGGTCGCACCGCCCGTCCGACCCACCGCCGGGCGGACCGGCGCGGCCGGTAGTGCAGACTCTCCGGTGATCCGCGGCGCCGCGATCGGGTTCGGGCGCCGACCAGCCGTTCCAGGAGGTTCCGTGGCCACCGCTTCCACGCCCGCGCTGCCGTCGCGCCCCCTCGTCCTCGCTGACCTGGTACCGGACGTCCGGGCGCGGAACGTCGTCCTCGTGGCGGCCGGTGTGCTCCTCACGGCGTTGCTGGCGCAGGTGTCGGTGCCGGTGCCCGGCTCGCCGGTGCCGATCACCGGGCAGACGCTCGCGGTGGTGCTGACCGCGGCCGCGCTGGGTCCGGGTCGCGGCGTGGCGGTGCAGGTCTTCTACATCCTGTCGGCGCTGGTCGGGCTGCCGTTCTACTCCGAGGCCAGTGGCGGGGTGGACGTCGTCTTCGGCGCGACCGGCGGCTACGTGGTCGGCTTCATCCCGGCCGCCTACCTGATCGGGCTGGCCGCGAAGCACGGCGCCGACCGCAATCCCCTGAAGTCCGTGCCGCTGTTCATCGCCGGCCAGGCGGTCATCTTCGCCGTCGGCGTGCCGTGGCTGGCGGTCTCCGCCGGGATGTCGGCGAGCCAAGCACTCGACGCCGGCTTCTATCCGTTCATCCTGGGCGGCATCGTCAAGGCTGCGGTGGCCGCGGGTGTGCTCGGCACCGCCTGGCAGCTGGCGCGCCGCCGCAGCTGACGGTCCTCGACCGCGTCGTCGGGCCCCGCTCCTCCACCGGAGCGGGGCCCGAGCCGTTCGTGCCACCCGGGCCGGTCGATTCCGTCGCTGTAACCACCGACCAGCCGGCCCCGGGCCGGACAGTGGCGGAGGCGCTGGAGTTGGAGCTGTGGGACCTGCGAGGCGCTCGACGCCCGCGAGCCGGACGACCGGCAGGAGGCGCTGCCCGCCGTGCCGGGCGGCTCCCGGAGGCTCGTGCTCCACGCACCGTGGTGGACGCCGCACGTGTCCGGGGGAACCGGGCGGTCGCCCTGCCCGTGAAACAGGTGTGGACACGCTCAGGACGCTGCTGAACCTGGTGTGGCTGGTCCTCCAGGGCTGGCTGCTGGCTCTCGCCTACGCGCTTGCGGGCCTCATCGCCTGCCTGCTGATCGTCACGATCCCGTTCGGCATCGCCGCGTTCCGGCTCGCCGGCTTCGTGGTGTGGCCGTTCGGGCGGACGACGGTGCGCGCCCCGGGCGCCGGGGCGGCCTCGGCCGTGGGCAACCTCCTGTGGTTCCTCGTCGCCGGCTGGTGGCTGGCCCTGATCCACATCATCAGCGGCATCGGCTTCTGCCTGACGATCATCGGCATCCCGTTCGGGATCGCCTCGTTCAAGCTCGCCGCGGTCGGGCTGTTCCCGCTCGGCAAGCGGGTCGTGGACACCACCGCGCCGCGCGACTGGCTGCACGCCGGCAGCGGCGTGGTGCAGCCCGCGCCGGTCCGCTGAGGCGCCGCGGCGCCGGCGGAGGCTCAGGCAGCGGGCTGCTCGTCGGCGTAGCGGGCGAGGAACGCCTTCTCGTCGGGGGTCAGCCGGCGGGGCCGGTCGATGCCGAAGTCGAACGGCACCAGGAGCGTGCTCCCGGTGACCGCCCGCTGCCCGTGGTCGAAGAGCTCGTAGTGGCAGGTGAAGGCGGCGGCGCGGACGCCGGACACCCAGATCTGCACGGCCAGCGGGTCCCGCGAGTAGACCACCGGCCGCTTGTACTGGATGTCGTGGGCGGCGACGACCGTGCCGCGGCGCAGGCCGGTCTGCTCCTCCAGCGAGGCGCGGTCGAAGAACAGGTCGACGCGGGCCATCTCGAAGTAGGCCAGGAAGACCACGTTGTTGACGTGGCCGTAGGCGTCCATGTCCGACCAGCGCATGGGGACCTGCACGGTGTGCCTCACAGGGACCACCCTGCCGCATCCGGTCCGCGGGCGGCTCGCCGGCCGGCGAGCCTCGCCACAGACGGCGACGGCCGGCCGGAGCGAACGCTCCGGCCGGCCGTGGGTCACGCACTGGAACCGGCGAGGTCGCGAGGCGTGGGGGGCAGTTGAAGGACCCCGTCCTCCTCACGCCTGGCAAGCTCGGCGCGAGCCTCGGGACGGGGCCTCAGTCGCGGGTCAGCTTGCGGTAGGTCGCCCGGTGGGGGCGCGCCGCCTCCGGACCGAGCCGCTCGACCTTGTTCTTCTCGTAGTCGGCGAAGTTGCCCTCGAACCAGAACCACTTCGAGTCGCCCTCGTAGGCGAGGATGTGCGTCGCCACCCGGTCGAGGAACCACCGGTCGTGGCTGACCACGACGGCGCAGCCGGGGAAGTCCAGCAGCGCGGACTCCAGGCTGGTCAGCGTCTCGACGTCCAGGTCGTTGGTCGGCTCGTCGAGCAGCAGCAGGTTGCCGCCCTGCTTGAGGGTCAAGGCGAGGTTGAGGCGGTTGCGCTCACCACCGGACAGCACGCCGGCCGGCTTCTGCTGGTCCGGACCTTTGAAGCCGAAGGCGGCGACGTAGGCCCGCGAGGGCATCTCGACGTTGCCGACCTTGATGTGGTCGAGCCCGTCGGAGACAACGTCCCACAGCGTCTTCTTGGGGTCGATGCCGGCGCGGTTCTGCTCGACGTAGGAGACCTTGACGGTCTCACCGACCTTGATCTCGCCGTCGTCCGGCTTCTCCTCGCCGACCAGCATCTTGAACAGCGTGGTCTTGCCGGCGCCGTTGGGGCCGACGACCCCGACGATGCCGTTGCGCGGCAGCGTGAAGGACAGGTCGTCGATGAGCACCCGGTCGCCGAAGCCCTTGGTGAGGTCGCTGGTCTCGACGACCACGTTGCCCAGCCGCGGGCCCGGCGGGATCTGGATCTCCTCGAAGTCCAGCTTGCGGTACTTCTCGGCCTCGGCCGCCATTTCCTCGTAGCGCTGCAGGCGGGCCTTGCTCTTGGCCTGGCGCGCCTTGGCGCCCGACCGCACCCACTCCAGCTCCTCGGCCAGCCGCTTCTGCCGCTTGGCGTCCTTGGCGCCCTCGACCTTGAGCCGGGCGGCCTTGGTCTCCAGGTAGGTGGAGTAGTTGCCTTCGTAGGGGTAGGCGCGGCCGCGGTCGAGCTCGAGGATCCACTGCGCCACGTTGTCGAGGAAGTACCGGTCGTGGGTGACGGCCACGACGGTGCCGGCGTACTTCTCCAGGTGCTGCTCCAGCCAGGCGACGCTCTCGGCGTCGAGGTGGTTGGTGGGCTCGTCGAGCAGCAGCAGGTCGGGCGCCTCGAGCAGCAGCTTGCACAGCGCCACGCGACGGCGCTCACCACCGGAGAGGACGGTGACGTCGGCGTCGCCGGGCGGGCAGCGCAGCGCGTCCATAGCCTGCTCGATGCGGGCGTCGAGCTCCCAACCGTCGGCGTTCTCGATGATCTCCATGAGCTCGCCCTGCTCGGCGAGCAGCGAGTCGAAGTCGGCGTCGGGCTCGCCCATCGCCGCGCTGACCTCCTCGAAGCGGGTCAGCGCATCGCGGAGGGGCTTGACCGCCTCTTCCACGTTGCCCCGCACGTCGAGCTCCTCGTTGAGCGGTGGCTCCTGCAGCAGGATGCCGACGCCGGCCTCGGGTGCCAGGGTCGCGTCGCCGTTGGAGGGCTGCTCCAGGCCGGCCATGATCTTGAGGACGGTGGACTTGCCGGCGCCGTTCGGGCCGACGACGCCGATCTTGGCGCCGGGGAGGAACGACAGGGTGACGTCGTCCAGGATCACCTTGTCGCCGTGCGCCTTGCGCGCACGCACCATCGTGTAGATGTACTGAGCCACTGGGCTTCGAGGCCTTCCGTCGGTTCGCGAGTGGCGGGCGGGCCGGCCGATGCCGGCCCGCCCCCGTGTGCGTTCTCCCCTCCGATCCTCCCAGCCCGGGCGACTAGACGTGCGCGGGCTCCCTGGCGAGGTCGGGGGTGTCCGACTGGTGCAACGTCTCGGGGGCGTCGTCGTAGTCCCGGCCGCGCACGAGGTCGTCCACGGAACCAAGGTCCGCGCCCGCGGGTGCGGTGTCCTCCGCGGGCGCAGCGGCCTGGGCACGCTGAACCCGGGCGAAGTCCGCCGTGCCCTTGGCGAGGTTCGGCCCGACCGCCTCCGCCTTGATCTGCGGCCGGCTCCGACGGCCCTGGTCGGATTCCCACTCGTGCGTGCGCATGTTGCCCACGACGATGACGGGATCGCCCTTGCTGATGCTCTGGGACACGTGCCCGCCCAGTTCGCCCCAGCACTCGACGTCCACGAAGAAGCTCGCGCCGTCGACGAACGCCTGCGCCGCACTGTCGAACCAGCGCTCGTTGGCCGCCATGCGGAAGTTGGTGACGCTGCCGTTCTGCAGCCGGACTCGGCTGGGTGAGTTGACGACGTTGCCGATGACGGTGATCTTGGTTGCGCTCACGGTGCTCCTCAGGGTCTCTCCGCCGGGTCGGCGGGTCCGGCGCGGTGCCGGTGCATCGAGGACCCTGGGCCGCCTCAGCGCGGTGCGGACGCCGGGACGGCGATCTGTGGACGGCCTCGCGCCCTGTGGACGGGACGGGCGGGAGTGTCACCACCCGGCGTTGGACTCGCCGCGTGACGACGTCGACCCTCGCAGGCCGACCCACCCTGCACCGCCGAGGTGCGATGATCGGTGCCCGAGCGCCCGTAGCTCAGCGGATAGAGCAGCCGCCTTCTAAGCGGCCGGTCGCAGGTTCGATCCCTGCCGGGCGCGCCGCACCCCTGGACCTCGTGCCGTTGGGCAGCGCGCCCGCCCAGCATCGCCGGAACCCATAGGCGGACATCCCACAGCGTTGCACCAGGGAGACCGGCTGCATGCCTGATTCACCTAGCTAGTCTCGGCACTCCTACGACGCCTGGACGCTGATCCTGTACGACCGCGGCGGTCCGCGCCCATCGCCACGAACTGCGCGTTCGCCGGTCACGCTCCGGCCTCGGCTGGTGGTCCACGGCGGGAGTGCCGGGTCCGCAACGCCCCACCGGTTCGGTGTGCCGGGTCGCGGACGGCGTGGTGTCGCAGAACTCGCCGGTGATCAGCCGGCGCGCCGCTCGGCCGGCGGGACCCAGCCGATCGCCGGGGCCACGTGGCGGGCGATGGTCTCCAGCAGCCGGGCGTTGTACTCGACGCCGAGCATGTTGGGCACCGTGAGCAGCAGCGTGTCCGCCTCGCGGACGGCGGCGTCCTTGGCCAGCTCCTCGGCGAGCTGGTCGGGCTCGCCCACGTAGTTCTTGCCGAACCGGGCGCGCACGCCCTCGAGCAGGCCGACCTGGTCCTCACCGGAGCGCTCGCCGAAGTACTGCCGGTCGAGGTCGGTGGTGATCGGCAGGACGCTGCGGCTCACCGACACCCGCGGCATCCGCTCCCAGCCGGCCTCGCCCCAGGCCGCCCGGTAGCGGGCGATCTGGTCGGCCTGCAGCTCGTCGAAGGGCACGCCGGTGTCCTCGCTGAGCAGCGTGGAGCTCATCAGGTTCACGCCCTGGCGCGCGGCCCACTCCCCGGTCGCCCGGGTGCCGGCGCCCCACCAGATGCGCTCGGCCAGGCCGGGCGACTGCGGCTGGACGGCCAGCTTGCCGGGCATGCCGCCGGTCATCCGCGGATCGGCGTCGACGACCGGCCGGCCGCTGATCGCCGCCATGAACAGCGCGGCCTTCTCCCGGGCGAGATCGGCGTCCGACGAGCCCTCCGGCGGCACGTAGCCGAATGCCTCCGAGCCGCGCAGCGCCGTCTCCGGCGACCCTCGGCTGACGCCGAGCTGCAGCCGGCCGTCGCCGAGCAGATCGGTCGCCGCCGCCTCCTCGGCCATGTAGAGCGGGTTCTCGTAGCGCAGGTCGATGACGCCGGTGCCGACCTCGATCCGGCTGGTGCGCGCCGCGATCGCGGCCAGCAGCGGGAACGGCGAGGCCAGCTGCCGGGCGAAGTGGTGCACCCGCACGTAGGCGCCGTCGAGCCCCAGCTCCTCGGCCGCGACGGCCAGCTCCACGGTCTGCACGAGCGCGTCCCGCCCGGTCCGCACCTGCGAGCCGGGGATCGGCTGCCAGTGCCCGAAGGACAGGAATCCGATCCGCTTCTCCATCACCCTCACCTCTCGTCCGTCTGCTGCCTCCGAGCACCAGGAATCACGCGCGTGTTCCCGAGGGGTCCGGCGTCACCCCGGCGGCGACCCCGGCGCCGCCCCACCCACCACACCTGCCTCACCGTACGCACCGAATTACTTTCTGTGACCAGCTAACCACGACTCTCCGCCCGCGGGTTCCCTCGCTCGACGGCTCCCGTCCCGCACCCTGTCGGGGTGAACCTGAGCGCCCCCGACCTGTCGCGCCCCCCGACGGGGACCCCCGGCGCCGCCGCCGGCTCGAGGCTCCGCGCGATCGACACCCTGCTGGCCGACCGCGGCCAGCTCTTCCGTGCCCTGTTCCTCGCCGCGCCGATACCCAAGGCCCTCGTCGACCTCGGCGGCCACTTCCTCGTCGTCAACGACGCCCTCTGCGCCATGACCGGCCGCACGCCCGAGGACCTGGTGGGCCGGCACATCGACCTGCTCGCGCACCTCGACGAGGCCCCGGTCCCCGACCGGGCCGACGGCCCGCTGGACCCGTGGCTGCACGTGGACGGCGAGCGGCGACTCCGGCGGGCGGACGGCGTCGAGCTCTGGGCCACCCAGTCGCACGAGGTCGTCCACACCAGCGCGGGGACGCCGCAGTTCGTCGTCCTCTCGCTGGTCGACGTCACCGACCGCCGCCGCGCCGAGGAGGACCTGGTCCGACGTGCCTTCACCGACCCGCTGACCGGCCTGCCCAACCGGCGCGCGCTCGGCGACCGGCTCAACCACGCCCTCGCCCTCTCCCGCCGGCGCGGCCTGCAGGTCGGCCTGGTGCAGCTCAACCTCGACCGGTTCCAGGCGGTCAACGACGTCCTCGGGAACGAGGCCGGCGACCAGCTGCTCATCCAGGTGGCCGACCGGCTGCGGTGGAGCACGCGGGTGGAGGACACCGCCGTCCGGCTGGGGGCCGACGAGTTCCTCATCCTGGCCGAGGACGTCGAGGACCTGGAGGGGCTGCGGGCGCTGGCCGACCGGCTGTTGTCGGTGCTCGACGACCCGTTCCTCATCGGTCAGCGCGAGATCGTGCTGTCGGCGAGCGTGGGCCTGACCCTCGGGTCCGACGTCGCCCCCGACGACCTGCTCCGCCAGGCGCACAGCGCGCTGACCCGCGCCAAGGCCGACGGCAGCCGCGCCCGCATCGAGGTGCACGACGGCGGGCTGAGCGAGAGCGAGGTCGACCAGCTGCAGTTGGAGGCCGACCTGCGCCACGCGCTGGAGGGCGACGAGCTGCGGCTGTTCTACCAGCCGATCGTGTCGCTGGCCGACGAGACGCTGCTCGGCTACGAGGCGCTCATCCGCTGGCAGCACCCCAGCCGCGGGCTGCTGCCGCCGGGGGCGTTCATGGCCGCCGCCGAGGACAACCGGCTGACCTCCCGGCTGGGCGCCTGGGTGCTGCGCCAGGCCTGCTTCGACGCCGCCGGCTGGCCGGCCGGGCTGCGCGTGCACGTCAACATCTCCGCCCGCCACCTCGCCGAGCCCGGCTTCGCCGACCTGGTCGCCGACGCGCTGGCCGAGTCGGGGCTGCCTCCGGAGCGGCTGGAGCTGGAGATCACCGAGTCGACCGCGCTCTTCGCCGCCGAGGCAACGCTCCAGGCGGTGTCGGAGGTGACCGACGCCGGCGTGACGCTCGCGCTGGACGACTTCGGCACCGGCTACTCGGCGATCACCGCGCTGCACCGGCTGCCGATCCACACGGTCAAGATCGACCGCTCGTTCGTCGCCGACGTGGTCACCGAGCCCTCCACCGCGGCGCTCGTGCAGGGCCTGGTGCAGCTGGGCCTGGGCATGGGCCTGCAGGTCATCGCCGAGGGCATCGAGGACCTCGACCAGGCCGACTGGCTGCGCGAGCACGGCTGCGCGATGGCCCAGGGCTACGCCTTCGGCCGGCCGGCGCCGCTGCCCAACCACGTGCCGAGCACCGGGGACGTCGACCTGACCGGCACGCTGCCCCCCGGCACGGTCACCGTCGAGGACGTCCTGGCTGCCGAGCACGCGATGGTGGTGGACGAGCTCGAGTACGAGACCCAACCGGCCGCGGAGCCCGCTCCCGAGCCGCCGGCGACCCGGACGACGAGCGTGGAGGAGCTCGGCGCCGAGGACCTGCCCACCGAGGACGGCCGCCTCGACGCGGACTGAAGGAGGATGGCCCCCTGCAGGGTCCCGCCCCGAGCCTGCGAGGTGGGGCAGGGGGCCCTTCTTCAGGCGCGCGGCAGCGCCAGCGGCACCGGGCGCTTGGCGGCGCGGCCGTCCCCTGAGGAGCGGCCGCGCAGCCGCCGGGCGATCCACGGCGCGACGAAGCCGCGGACCCACGCCGCCTCCTCGGCCAGGGCCGCCCGCAGCGCGCGGGGTGGCTGCGGCGGCAGCGGGGTGCGCCAGTCGTCGTCCACCAGCAGGCCCAGCGCGGTCGCGGCCGCCAGCGCCGTCCGCCGGTGGCCCTCGGCGGTGAGGTGGATGCGGTCGCCGTCCCACATCCGCCAGTCCTGGATCCAGCCCGCGCCCCACTGGTCGAGGACGACGGCGCCGTGCCGGGCCGCGATCGACCACAGCGAGGCGTTGAACACCGCGACCCGTCCACGGGTGCGCCGGATGATCGGCGTCTGCCGCGGGTCCACCCCGGTCGCCAGCAGCACGTCGGCACCGGCGGCCCGGAAGCGGACGACGGCGTCCTCCAGCTCGGCGGCCAGCCGGTCGGGGTCGGCACCGGGCCGCAGCAGGTCGTTGCCGCCGGCGACCAGGCTGACGAGGTTCGGTTCGGCGGCCAGCGCGACCGGCACCTGCTCGGTGAGCACCTGCCCGAGCAGCCGCCCGCGGATGGCCAGGTTGGCGTACTCGACCTCGCCGTCGGCCGCGGCGGCCAGGTGCTCGGCCAGCCGGTCGGCCCAGCCGCGGTACTCCCCCGGGCGCTGCGGGTCGGCGTCGGCCAACCCCTCGGTGAAGGAGTCGCCGAGGGCGACGTAGCGGCGCCAGGTGGTGCGGGAGGGTCCGAGCTGCACGCCTCCACTCCAGCACGGTGACCGAGCACACGGCCGCCCGCCTTGAGAAAGGACCACCCTCCCCTCCCCCGACCCCGGCCAGGGCACCGCCCCGAGCTTGCGAAGGGCGGGGAGGACGGGGTCCTTGTTCCTGCAGGATGGCCGCGTGCGGACGACGGGCAGCAGGGAGGTCTACCGCAACCCGTGGATCCGGGTGCGGGAGGACCGGGTCGAGCGCGCCGACGGCAGCGGGGGCGTCTACAGCGTGGTGGAGAAGCCGCACTTCGCGCTGGTGCTGCCGCAGGAGCGCGACGGCTTCTGGCTGGTCGAGCAGTTCCGCTACCCGGTCGGGCGGCGGGCCTGGGAGTTCCCGCAGGGCACCTGGACGGCGGGTTCCGACGGCAGCCCCGAGGAGCTGGCGCGCGCGGAACTGGCGGAGAAGACCGGCCTGCGCGCCGGGTCGTTGCGCCACCTCGGGCACCTGGACCTCGCGCCGGGGCTGTCCACCCAGGAGTTCGACGTGTGGCTGGCCACCGACCTGACCCCCGGCCCCACCGCGCGGGAGGCCACCGAGGCCGACATGCGGCACGCCTTCGTGGCCGAGGACGAGCTGCGGGCGATGGTCCGCGGCGGCCGCTTCACCGACGGCCCCAGCCTGGCCGCCTACGGCCTGCTCCTGCTCGACCGGACCTGACCAACCTATGAGGTCGAAGTCAAGTCGGGCTTGGAGCGTTCTTGGGTAGGGGTGATCGGCTCGCCGGTGTCCGGTCGAGCTGATCTTGACGTTGGGGTTGTGTGCGCGTGCGTGTGGGCGGTG
>NZ_SPQN01000086.1 GCF_004571065.1 Geodermatophilus sp. DF01-2 | reverse complement strand
GGAGCCGGCGCGGCCCGCAGCGCCGCGCCCCGTGAGGCCGGACGGCGCCGGTCGGCGTGCTGGCCGGCGGCCTCGTGGGTGGCCGTCGGGGCGGGCCGGCCCAGGTGGTAGCCCTGCCCGTACCGGACACCGAGCGTCGCGAGGGCGGCCAGCTCGTCGCCGGACTCGATGCCCTCGGCCACGAGGTCCAGGTCGAGCGTCCGACCCAGCTGCACGATGGCGCCGACGACGGCGCGGTCCTCGGCGCTGGTGGCGACGCCGTCGACGAAGGACTTGTCGATCTTGAGGACGTCGATCGGGAAGCGGCGGAGGTAGCTCAGTGACGAGTAGCCGGTGCCGAAGTCGTCGAGGGCCAGCCGCACGCCGAGGTCCTTGATCGCCCGCAGCTTGCCGGCCGTGCCGGTGGTGTCCTGCACGAACAGGGACTCGGTGATCTCCAGGGTGAGCCGGGAGGGGGTCAGGCCGGAGTAGCGCAGCGCGTCGGCGACGTCCTCGACGAGGTCGGGGTGCTGGAACTGTCGCACCGACACGTTGACGCTCATCCGCGGACCGCTGCCCTCGGGCAGCTGCCAGGCGGCGGCCTGGCGGGTGGCCTCCCGGAGGATCCAGCGGCCGATCGGCACGATCAGGCCGCTGTCCTCGGCGAGGGAGATGAAGTGCGCCGGGGGGACCAGCCCGCGCTGCGGGTGCTGCCAGCGCAGCAGCGCCTCGTAACCGCTGACCCGCTTCGACCCCAGGTCGATGATCGGCTGGTAGTGCAGGACGAGCTCCTGGCGGTCGAGCGCCTGGTGCAGATCCGCCTGGAGGCGCTCGCGCTCCAGCTCGGCAGCGTGGTGGCTGGGCCGGAAGACCTCGCTGCGTCCCTTGCCGCTGGTCTTGGCCACGTACATGGCGATGTCGGCCGCGCGCAGCAGGCCGATCCCGCTGGCCGCGCAGGTGGCCGAGGTGGCGATCCCCAGGCTCACGCTGGCCCGGACGGCGCGGTCGCCGACGACCACCGGCTCGCGCAGCGCGGCCAGGATGCGGTCGGCCGAGCGGGGCGCCTGCGCGCTGCTGGCCTGGCCCACGAGCAGCACGGCGAACTCGTCCCCGGCCAGCCGGGCGAGCGTGTCCTCGGGCCGCAGGCAGCCGCCGACCCGCCGGGCCACCACCTGCAGGAGGGCGTCGCCGCCGTCGTGGCCCAGGTTGTCGTTGACGGTCTTGAGGTTGTCCAGGTCCAGGAAGATGACCGCCGCCGGGACGCCGTCCCGCTCGTGCGCCTCGGCGGCGCGCAGCCGCTCCATGAACAGCGCCCGGTTGGGCAGGCCGGTCAGCGGGTCGTGGAAGGCCTGGATGCGCAGCCGGTCCTCGAGCTCCTTGCGGTCGCTCACGTCGCGGGTGGTCAGCACGACGCCGTTGACGGCCCGGTCGTCCAGCAGGTTGCTGGCGACGGTCTCCATCCAGCGCCAGGTGCCGTTCCGGTGGCGCATCCGCGCGCCGGTGCACGGCGTCACCGGCGCGCCGGCGACCACCCCGGCGAGTCGCGTGTGGAAGTCCACCAGGTCCTCGGGGTGCACCAGGTCGTGCACGTCGGTGCCGATCAGCGCCCCCGGTGGGTAGCCGAGCACCCATCCGACGGACGGCGTCTGGTACGTGATCGTGCCCGACGGGTCGACGACGGTGATGATGTCCGAGGCGTTGCGCACGAGGGAGCGGAAGTGCTCGCCGTCCTCCAGGGCGTCGAGCAGGCTGTTGAACGCGCGCGCGGTCTCCCCGAGCTGGTCGTCGGAGTCGACGTCGATGCGCTGGGACGTCGACTGCGCCCAGTCCCCCGTGCGGCTGGCCTGCACGATGCCCTCCGCCACCGACCGCAGGCGGGCGGTGAGGACGGCCAGCCGCCCACCCACCACGCACCGGCACACCGTGTAGCTGAGCCCGCCGACGAGGAAGCCGGCCGCGAGGCAGGCCGCCTGGAACAGAGGCCGCCCGGCGTACTCGCCGGGCACGCCGAGCCCGGTGGCGAACGGCGGAAACACCAGGCCGACCACCACGCCCAGCCCGACCATGTAGACCGCCAGGTCCCAGAAGACCCGCGGGGTCAGCCGGAAACCGCGTCGTCGGCGGGCGCCGGTGGGAACGTGCGCCGGTCCACTGTCCATGGGGAGACACTCGACGGATCGAGCCCGTGCTTGAGCGAACTCACCCCAAAGGGCTTGAGAATTCGGCTCCGCCGCCGATGCAACAACCATGGGGAACGCGCAGCTCAGCCGGGAGAGCCCGCTCATCGGAGAGGACGTCCACGTCCCTGTGCTGGGCGGGGGGCAGCGCCGCTACGTCGACCTGGACACCGCGGCCACCAGCTCGGCCTCGGTCCGGGTGGCGCTCGCCGTGCAGGAGTTCCTGCCCTGGTACTCGAGCGTGCACCGGGGCGCGGGCGCGAAGTCGCAGTACGCCAGCGCTCGCTACGAGGAGGCCCGCGCGAGCCTGCTCGCCTTCGTCGGCGCCGACCCCGCGACGCACGTGGTGCTCTTCCCCCGCAACACCACCGAGGCGCTCAACACGCTGGCCTTCCGGCTGGACCTGCAGCCCGACGACGTCGTCGTGACGACGGCCGTCGAGCACCACGCCAACCTGCTGCCGTGGCGGCGGCACGCCCGGTTGCGCGTCGTCGACGTCGACGCCCGGGGGACGTTCACCCCGGACGACGTCGTCGCCGCGCTCGACCAGCGGCCGACCCCGCGTGTCCTGGCGCTGACCGGGGCGTCCAACGTCACCGGGTGGCTGCCCGACCTCGTCGCGATCGCCGCCGCCGCGCGGGCCCGCGGGGTCGTCGTGGTCGTCGACGCCGCTCAGCTCGCGCCGCACCGGCCGATCGACATGACCGCGGTCGGGGTGGACGCACTGGCCCTGTCGGGGCACAAGATGTACGCCCCCTTCGGTGCCGGAGCCCTCGTGGCGCCGCGCCGGCTGTTCGACCGCGGCGAGCCGATGCTCGTCGGCGGCGGCGCGGTCAAGGCGGTCTCCTTCGACGACGTCGTCTGGGCCGACGCCCCGGACCGCGACGAGGCGGGCTCGCCCAACGTGCTCGGCGCCGTGGCCCTGGCCGCGGCGGCCGACGAGCTGCGGGCCGGGGGCTGGACCCGCCTGCTCGCCCACGAACGGGCGCTGGTCGGCGCCCTCGATGCGGAGCTGGCCGGTGTCCCCGGGCTGCACCGCCACGGGCCGGACTCCGGCGACCGGCTGCCGGTCGCCGCCTTCACGCTGGACGGGGTGCCGCACGCCCTGCTCGCCGCCCGGCTGTCCGCGGAGTTCGGGATCGGGGTGCGCAACGGCTGCTTCTGCGCCCACCCGTACATGAGCCGGCTGCTGTCCCTGACCGACGAGCAGGTCGCGCAGTTCCACCGCGACGTCCGGACCACCGACCGCCACCTGCTGCCGGGCGCGGTCCGCGCCAGCGCCAACCGCGCCACCACGCTGGCGGACGTCGCCGCCCTCGGGGAGGCGCTGCACGCCATCGCCGGGACGCCGGAGCTCGTCGGCCGCTACCGCATCGACGAGCACGGCCAGTACGTCCCCCGCGACGGGTCGCCGACCCCGGCGGCGCCCGCCTGCTGAGCCGGCTCGGGGGACCGCGTCGTCGCCGGCGTCACCCGCTCCGTCCCTCGACGCGGTTGGATCGTGGAGACCACGATGCGCGGACGACCCGAGGGGTGAGGACCGATGGGCTCGGCCGCCGTCCGGCAGACTGCCCGGGTGGACGACGGACGGTCGCGGTGACCACCGGGCCCGGACACCCGCGGACCACGGACACGGGTGCCGGCCCGGAGGTCGGCGCCGTGACCGCAGCAGGAACGACGCGCCGCAGGGGCGTGGTCGACCGGCGGGGTCTCGGCGTCCTCACCGTCAGCCACGTCGTCGACGACCTCTACCAGGGAGCGGTGCCGGCGCTGCTGCCCTTCCTGGTCCTCGAGCGCGGCTACTCCTACGCCGCGGCGACCGGGATCACCCTGGCCGCCACGGTGCTCTCATCGGTGGTGCAGCCGGCGTTCGGCGTGCTGATCGACCGCAGACCGCTGCCGTGGCTGACGCCGGTCGGGCTGCTGGTCGCCGGGGTCGGGATCGGTCTGGCCGGGGTCGGCGACTCCTACTGGTGGACGTGGGCGGCGGTGGCGCTGTCCGGGCTGGGAGTGGCGGCCTACCACCCGGCGGCGGCGCGAGCGGCCCGAGCCGCGGCGGGCGCCTCTGCCCAGGGGATGAGCTGGTTCGCCGTCGGGGGCAACGCCGGTCTGGCCCTCGGCCCCGTGCTGGTCACCCCGGTGCTGCTGGCGTACGGGGTCGCGGGAACGCCGCTGCTGGCCATCCCCGCCCTGGTGGCGGCGCTCGTCCTCCTCACGGTGCACCGGCGGGCGGGGGCCGCCGCGGCAAAGCGTGCGGCCGCGGCGAAGCGTGCCGCCGCAGCGGGCCGAGGCCGGGCAGCCGAGGACGACTGGCGCTCCTTCGGCTGGCTCACCGCGCTGGTGGTGCTCCGGTCGGTGGTGTACTTCGGCATCTCGTCGCTGCTCGCGCTCTACGTCATCGACCGGTTCGGGGTCAGCGCGGCCACCGGCGCAGCCGTCCTGGTCACGTTCCTCGGCGTCGGCGCGCTCGGGACGCTCCTCGGGGGCTGGGCCGCCGACCGGTACGGCCGCCTGGTCACGGTCCGGGCCGGCCATGCGCTGTGCCTGCCGGCCCTGGCCCTGTTGCTGGTGGCACCGGGTCCCGCGGCGGCCGTCGCCTCCGCCGTCCTGCTCGGGCTGGGCCTGTACCTGCCGTTCTCCGTGCAGACCACCCTCGGTCAGGAGTACCTGCCCAACCGCATCGGCACGGCCTCCGGTGTCACCCTGGGGTTGGCCGTATCCGCCGGTGGCGCGGTCACCCCCGCCCTGGGCGCCCTCGCCGACGCGCAGGGCCTCTCGTGGGCTCTGGTCAGCCTGCTCGGGCTCCCGGCGGTGGCGCTGCTCGTCAGCCTGCGGCTGGAGGATCCGGCGGCGGCCCGGTGACCATCAGGCCACCCGGTAACCTGGGCTCGCATGGAGCGGGTGACGAGAATCGAACTCGCACTGTCAGCTTGGGAAGCTGATGTTCTGCCATTGAACTACACCCGCAGGTGGAGCCGAGCTTACCGGAGCGACTTGCCGGAGGGGAGCGGTGGGTCGCCGGCGCGGATGACGACCGTGGTGCCGGCCGGGCTGGGGGTCGCGGTGATCTCCCCGACGGCTCTCATGAGCATCGAGCCCCGCCCGCGGTCCATGCTGGCCACCCGCTCCCGCCAGCGGCCGTAGTCGCGGACGGCGACCTCGACCCGGCCGTCGCCGACCTCGGCGCCGACGTCGATGAACGGCTCGGCCGGGTCCTGCGCGTGCTCGATCGCGTTCGTGGCCGCCTCGCAGGCCGCCAGGACCAGGTCGTAGGCCAGGTCATCGTCCAGACCGGCCTCGGTGAACAGCGCCCGCAGCCGGCGGCGCAGCGCCGGGATGGCGGAGGTGCTGGCCGGGAAGCGCCAGTGCCGCCGGAGGGGGGCGCGCGCCGGATAGGGCCGGTCCACCCCTGCGGGCCGGCCGGCGAGGGCCGGTCCGGCCGGGCCGGTCATCGGCGGACGGGGCCGCGGGGTCGCCGTCGGCCGGGGGTGCCCGTCGAGCGGCGGAGCCGCGGTCGCCGGGTCCCCGCCGGCCGGGCGGATCACCGGCCCCGTGCGCCCCGCCGTGCGGTCCAGCACCGCCCGCAGGCGTCCGATCAGCTCCGCGGACTCGAAGGGCTTGGCCAGGTAGTCGTCGACCCCGGCGTCGAAGCCCTCGACCGCGGCCTCCTGACCGGCCCGCGCGGTGAGCATCACCACCGGGACGGCCCGCGTCGCGGGGTCGGCCCGCAGCGCGCGGAGCAGGCCGAAACCGTCCAGCCCAGGCATCATCACGTCGGTCACGACGACGTCGGGCCGGTCGGCCGCGACGCCGGCCAGCGCCTCCTGGCCGTCGGCCGCCGTCCGCACGGTCCACAGCGGGGACAGCAGTCGGGTCAGGTAGGCGCGCATGTCGGCGTTGTCGTCCACGACCAGGACGCACGTGCCGGGGGAGGTGGCCGGCGTCCGCGGGCCGGCCTCGTCCGGGACGCCGTCCCACGGGGTCACCACCCCGCCCCGGGCCGCGGGCGACGGGACGGCGGGGGCGCCGGCCGGGGCGTCCGGCGCCCCCGAGGGCACCCGCACCGTGAAGGTGCTGCCGACGCCGGGCTGGCTGGTCGCCGTGACGTCGCCGCCGTGCAGGGCGACCAGCTCGCGGACCAGCGCCAGGCCGAGCCCGGTGCCCTCGCGGCTGCGCGCCGCGGTGCCGAGGCCGCGGTGGAAGCGCTCGAACAGGTGCGGCAGCTCCGCGGCGGGGATCCCGACCCCGGTGTCGGACACCCGCAGCACCAGGTCGTCGTCGTCCGCCCGCAGCGCGACGTCGATGCCGCCGACGAAGGTGTACTTCACCGCGTTGGCGACCAGGTTGAGGACGACCTTCTCCCACATCCGCGGGTCGACGTGCGCGGGGCGGCCCAGCGGCGGGCAGTCGACGGTGAGCCGCAGACCGGCGCGTTCGGCGGCGGCCCGGAGCACCCCGGCCAGCTCCGCGGTGAAGGCGGCGACGTCGGTCTCCACCCGGACCGCCGACGCCCGGCCCGCCTCGATGCTCACGAACTCCAGCAGGTCGTTGACCAGCCGCTGCAGCCGCTGCCCGTTGCGCAGCGCGAGGGTCAGCGACTCGCGGACGTCGGGCGGCAGCCCGGGGCCGGCGTCCGCGAGCGTGTCGGCGATCGGACCGAGCAGCAGGGTGAGCGGAGTGCGCAGCTCGTGGCTGACGTTGGCGAAGAACGTCGTCTTGGCCTGGTCCAGCTCGGCCAGCGCCTCGGCGCGGGCACGCTCCTCGGCGTAGGCGCGGGCGTTGCGCACCGCGGCCGCGAACTGGCCGGCCAGCAGCTCGTGGAACGAGCGGTACTCCTCGTCCAGCGCCCGGTTGGGGTTCACGCCGACGACCAGCGCGCCGACGCCGTCGCCGTCCGGGCTCCCGAGGGGGAGGACGGCGGCCTCGGTGACCGGGTCGCCGGACGGACCGCCGGAGACGCCGAGGTCGGCGACCGCCGCCGGCAGGAGCTCGCCGGGCGAGGCGGCCACCTCGGGCAGCAGCCCGGCGTCGCAGCCGACCGTGGCGGCGCGGCGCAGCCCGCCGTCCCCGGTGAGGTAGACGGCGGCGAAGGGCACGTCGAGCGGGTCACCGGCCAGCGCGGCGGTCATCGCCGTCACCGTCGCCGTCTCGTCGCCGAGCCGCCCGGTCGACGTCGCGACGTCGTGCAGCAGTCGCTGCCGGCGCTCGGCGAGTACCTGCCGGGTGACCTCGGTGCAGACCGCGTGCATCCCGGCGACCCGGCCGTCGTCGCCGTAGGCGGGCGCGTGGGAGACGGTGAAATACGTCTCCTCGCGGTAGCCGGCCCGTTCGAGCAGGAGCAGCAGCTGCGGGAACCAGGACGCCTCGCGGGCGGCCATCGCGTGTTCGACCGGTTCCTGCAGCGCCGCCCAGCCCTCGGCGAGGGTGACCCGCAGGTCGTCGCCGATGGCGCCGGGGTGCTTGGCGCCGATGAGCGTCGCGTAGGCGTCGTTGTAGAACTGGGTGTAGCCCGGCCCCCAGGCCAGGATCATCGGGAACCGCGAGGCCAGGACGGTGCGGACGGCGTGGCGGAGGCTGACCGGCCACCCGGACACCGGCCCCACCGGTGTGGTGGACCAGTCGAAGGCGGCCATCAGCCGGCCGTTCTCGCCTCCGTCGCGGAAGAGTTCGTCGTCGCCCGGGGAGGCAGACGGATGAAGGCCTCCGCTCACGCGCCGGCGCACCTCCCCGTGTCGGCTCCCTGCTCCGCCGACGCGGCCCGGGACGCACGTCGGTCGCAGCACCCGTCGAGCCGGGTGCCGGGACCGAACGGTACCCGGTGCCCCCGCGGCACATCGCAGCGAGGAAGCCGGGCACCCTCCGGCGTACGGCCGGGGGCCGGGAGTCGGTCCCTAGACTCCGCCGCATGCTGCTGTCCGACCGCGACATCACGGCTGCGATCTCCGAGGGGCGCCTGGGCATCGAGCCCTACGACAAGGCGCTCGTCCAGCCCTCCAGCATCGACGTCCGGCTGGACCGCTTCTTCCGGGTGTTCAACAACGCCAGATACACCCACATCGATCCGGCGCAGCAGCAGGACGACCTGACCACGCTGGTCGAGCCGGACGGGGACGAACCCTTCGTGCTGCACCCGGGCGAGTTCGTCCTCGGCTCCACCCTCGAGGTCGTCTCCATCCCCGACGACGTGGCGGCGCGGCTCGAGGGAAAATCGAGTCTAGGGCGTCTCGGATTGCTGACCCACTCCACGGCCGGCTTCGTGGACCCGGGCTTCTCCGGGCACATCACCCTCGAGCTGTCCAACGTGGCCAACCTGCCGATCACGCTGTGGCCCGGGATGAGGATCGGCCAGCTGTGCCTGTTCCGGCTGACCAGCCCCGCCGAGCACCCGTACGGCTCGGCGGTCTACGGATCCCGCTACCAGGACCAGCGCGGACCGACGCCGTCGCGCTCCTTCCGCAACTTCACCCGCGCCGAGACACGGCGTCCGGCTCCCTGACCACCGGCGCGGTCCGGCCGGCGCCCACCTCGTCGTCCACGAATCGCTCCCGCGTGACCGCCCAGCCGGTGGCCAGGAGCGCGGCCACGCCGGCGAGGGCGAGGGCGAACATGCCGGCGTAGCTCCCCGTCACGCCGAGGAGGACGCCGACCAGCAGCGGCCCGCCGGCGGCGAACACGTACCCCCACCCCTGGACGACGGTGGACAGGGCGGCGGTCGTCTCCGGGGTACGGGCACGCAATCCGATGAGCGTGAGGACCATGGCGAAGGTCCCCATGCCGATCGCGAGCAGGCCCATCCACAGCCACGGGACGGTCTCCGGCGCCAGCATCAGGCCCAGCCAGCCGACGACGTAGCAGGCGCCGAAGGCGGCCAGCAGCGGCCGCTGCAGCCGCGGGCGCACCGTCAGCACCGGGACGACGGCGTTGAGCGGGATGACGACGACGGTGTTGACGCCGAGGAGCAGCCCGGCGGTCGCCGCGTCGAGCCCGGAGTCCCGCAGGTACTGCGCCGTCCAGCCGATGATCACGTAGGCCTGCATCGCCTGGAGGCCGAAGAAGGCCGCCAGGGCGACGGCCGTGGGGCTGTGCACCAGCGACCGCAGCGGCAGCGCCACGTGCGTGGCCCGGGTGGCGCCGGGGCGGGGCCGGACGCCGAGCCAGGGCAGCACGGCGACGAGGGCCGGCAACGCCCACACACCGAGCGCCCAGCGCCAGCCGGCGTCGCCGGCCGCCCGGGCGATCGGCGCTGCGGTGACCGAGGCCACGGCGCCGCCGGCCGCCATGGCGGTGCCGTAGGCCCCCACGAGCAGCCCGGTGCGCTCCGGGAAGTACCGCTTGACCAGGCCGGGGAGCAGCACGTTGCCCAGGGCTCCGCCGACCATCGCCAGGACGGTCCCGGCGACGAAGAGCCAGAACGCCCCGGCCGCCGCGCGCACCACGAGGCCCGCGGCCATCGCCAGCAGCGCGCCGGCGAGCACGTGCCCGTCGCGGAACCGGGCGGCCAGCGGGGGCCCGGCGAAGCCGATGGCGGCGAAGCACAGCACCGGCAGGCTGGTCACCAGCCCGGCCAGCCCGCTGGAGATGTCCAGCCCGCGCTGGATCTCCTCGAGCACCGGTCCGACGCTGTTGACGGCCGTCCGCAGGTTCAGCCCGGTGAGGACGATCGCCGTCCCCACCAGCACCAGGCCCGTGCGGGTCTGCGCAGCCCGGCCGGCGGGGGCGGGGACGTCGGTGCGGGCCACCCGACGATGGTGCCCCCCGGCGCCGACCCGGCCGGCCGGGGGTGGGACGGCGGCCGCGGCGCCCTGCCGGCGAGACGACGACGGCGCGTGCCCCGGGGCGGGGGCGCGCGCCGTCGTCGGTGTGGTCGGCCCGCTCCCGGGACCCGCCGGCCCCCTCGCAGCAGCAGAAGGACCTCCCCGCCCCCGACCACTCGCGAGCTCGCGCCAGGCCCCGTCCAGAGGCTCGCCGGGAGCTTGCGAGCGGTGAGGAGGACGGGGTCCTCGTTCCTGCAGGGAGGCCGTGGGCGAGGGGGTCCTCCTACTGCGTGCCGTGCTCCGTCGCCGCCGAGCCGGTGCCGGCCACGTCGTCGGCCTTGGTTCCCACGTCCGCGCCGTGCTCGGTCCCCGGCGTGCCGACCGGGGCCAGCGAGCGGAGCAGGATCTGGCTGACGTCGAGCACCTCGACGTGCTCGCCGGCCTCGCCGTTCTGCTTCTTCGTCGTCAGCGCGTCGGACAGCATCGTGATGCAGAACGGGCACGCGGTGGAGATGACGTCGGGATCGAGGTCGAGCGCCTCCTCGGTGCGCTCCATGTTGATCCGCTTGCCGATCTTCTCCTCCATCCACATTCGGGCCCCGCCGGCGCCGCAGCAGAAACCGCGGTCCTTGCACCGGTGCATCTCCTGCGTGGACAGGCCCTTGACGGCGTCGAGGATCTCCCGCGGTGGCGTGTAGACCTTGTTGTGCCGGCCGAGGAAGCACGGGTCGTGGTAGGTGACCTTGCGGTCGACCGGGGTGACCGGGGTGAGCCGACCCTCCTCCACCAGCTGGCCGAGCAGCTGCGTGTGGTGGACGACCTCGTAGTCGCCGCCGACCTGCGGGTACTCCCGGCCGAGGGAGTTGAAGCAGTGCGGGCAGGTGGTGACGATCTTGCGCGTCCCCGGCACGCGGCCCTCGAAGACGCCGTTGAGGGTCTCGACGTTCTCCTGGGCGAGCATCTGGAAGACGAACTCGTTGCCCATGCGGCGGGCCGGGTCACCCGAGCAGGTCTCGCCCGAGCCGAGGACGGCGAACTCGACGCCGGCGGTGTGCAGCAGCTCGGCGACGGCCTTCGTGACCTTCTTGGCGCGGTCGTCGATGGCGCCGGCGCAGCCGACCCAGAACAGGTACTCCACGTCGTAGGGCAGCGGGCCGTCGGCCTGCCGGACCTCGAAGTCCAGCTCCTTCATCCAGTCCTCGCGGGTGCTGGGGCCGACGCCCCAGGGGTTGCCGCGGTTCTCGAGGTTGCGCAGCATCACGCCGGCCTCGGAGGGGAAGTTCGACTCGATGAGCACCTGGTAGCGGCGCATGTCGTCGATGTGGTCGACGTGCTCGATGTCGACCGGGCACTGCTCGACGCAGGCGCCGCAGTTGGTGCAGCTCCACAGCACGTCGGGGTCGATGACCCCGCCCTCCTCGAGCGTGCCGACCAACGGGCGGTGGGCCTGGGCGTCGTTGGTGCCCTCGATGCGGGCGTAGCCCGAGGTCCAGACCTGCTCGTCGCTGGGCTTGAGGATGTCGTAGTCCGGCGCGGTCTCGCTCGCCGTCTTCTCACCGAGCAGGTACGGGGCCTTGGCGTACAGGTGGTCCCGCAGGTCCATGATGACCATCTTGGGGGACAGCGGCTTGCCCGTGTTCCACGCCGGGCACTGGCTCTGGCACCGCCCGCACTCGGTGCAGGTGGTGAAGTCGAGCATCCCCTTCCAGGTGAAGTCCTCGATCTTGCCGCGGCCGAACACCGCGTCCTCGTCGGGGTCCTCGAAGTCGATGGGCTTGCCGCCGGAGGTCATGGGCAGCAGCGGGCCCAGGGCGGGGCTGCCGTCGTCCTCCCGCTTGAAGTAGATGTTGAAGAACGCGCTGAACCGGTGCCACGCGACGCCCATGTTGAGCAGCCGGGAGACGACGACCAGCCAGACCAGCGACGCCACGATCTTGACGAACGCGATGATGCTGACCAGGTCGGGGTTGGCCGGCAGGAGGTTCGCCAGCAGGCCCGACACGGGGTGCGACCAGGCGGGGGCGTCGTCCAGGCCGGCAGCGATCTTGGCCGCGCGGATGCCGAGGATGGCCAGGCCGACGATGAGGACGATCGCCTCGACGAAGTAGCCGCGGCCCTCGTTGGAGCCGGCGAAGCGGCTCTCCCGGCCCTGCCGGCGCGGGTGGTCGAGCTGGCGCCGGACGATCAGGTACAGGATGCCGAGCACCGTGCCGGTCCCGATGATGTCGACGAACAGGCTCCACAGGGCCCACCCGCCGATCAGCGGAACGTGGAAGGCCGGGTTCCAGACCTCGCCGAAGGCCTCGACCAGGGTGAGGAACAGCCCGTAGAAGCCGACGAAGACGAACCAGTGGGCGACGCCGATCGACGACCACTTGAGCATCCGTGTGTGGCCGAGCGACTCCACGGCCAGCGTCTTCAGCCGCGGGCCGGCCGGGCCGGTGCGGGTGCTGTCCGGCTGACCTGTCCTGATGATCCGGACCATGGCCCGGACCGCCCGGTAGGCGAACACCACCGCCACGACGAGGAAGACGACGCTGATCGTCCCCAGGACGATCTGCAAGGGGCCCATCGAACATCCCTCCCGGACGCCCGGAGGCGTCGGTTGATCCCCGTCCGCCACGACGGCGGGCGGACTCGCCGCCGTCGGGCGGACCGTGCGTGGACACGTGCGCCCACGCGCGTCGGACGATAGCTGCCGGCCGCAAAGGCTACTCGCCGGTAACCCCTCCGGATGCGGCCCACGCCCCTCTCGCTCCGACCGGCCCCGCGGCGCACCTGGCTCGCGGTGTGGTCGCCGGGCTCGCGCCACGACGCGAGTCCCGAGACCACGAGACGAGTCGAGACGTGCCCTCAGCCGGCCCGCCGCCGGCCGCGGGTGCGGGGTGCCGCGGTGAAGCGGCGACGGGTCGGACCGGGGACGTCGAGCAGTTCGCGCAGGCGTCCCTCGACGCGCGGCCACCCCGAGCGCAGGTCGGCGTCGACGATTCGCACCACGCGGATGTCGAGCGAGCGCAGCTCGTCCTCCCGCCGCTTCTCGTCCCACAGGACGCGCTCCGGGGTTCGTCCGCGCCACGGAGCGGTGTACTTGACCTGCCCGTCGAACTCGACGGCCACGGCCGCGTCCTCGAACCAGGCGTCGACCACCCCTACCAGCCGGCCGCTCGCCCGGATCTCGACCTGGAGTTCGGGCACCGGCAGGGCGGCCCCGGCGATGCGCAGCCGGCCGCGGGTCTCCAGCGGCGACTCGGCCCGCCCGTCGGCGTGCTCCACCGCCCGCGCGGCTCGGGGTGCACCCGGCCAGTGCCGGGCGGCGGCCGCTGCGGCGCGCAGCTCGGACGGCGTCGTCCGCTCGGCCAGCAGGGCAGCGTCCATCGCGACGACGGCGTCCTCCAGGGCCCACTCCCGTGCGCAGTCGACGAGCGTGCGGGCCGGCGTCGTCAGCCGTACGGGGCCGGCGGTGGCGACGTCCGCGGCAGGCAGGCTCGCGCGGGCCATCACGAACCCGTCCCCGCGGCGCCACTGGTGCGGATCGGTCAGCCGGACCAGGTGCGGGAGGTCCCGCGGGACCGGCAGGCCGTGCAGTCGGGCGGCACTCGCGTGGCTCAGCGCCGCGGTCGGGCGACCGAGGTGCAGCAGGACCGCCAGGCAGTCCAGCCGGTACCGGGTCCCCCGTCGCTCGGCGTCGGCCAGTTCATCGGCGGTCACGTACACGCCGCGTCGGAGCCGCACCCACCGGCCGGAGCTGCACAGGCGGCGGACCTCGCTGTGCTCGTAGCCGGCGCGCCGGGCGTCGGCGGCCGTGATCAGGCCGAGCTGGCGGTCGGCCGCGTGGCGGAGGAGGGGGTGCACGGCGGGAGTCTCGGGGTGACGACGGTGCCGTGGGCCGTCGCGCGCGAAGCTGTGGACAGCGGTGGCGACCACCTGGCTCGCGCCGTGGTCGCCGAGTCCGCGGCGTGGGGCGAGCTCGGCGGCCACGCGGTGAGCCAGGACGCCGGTGGGCCCAGGCACAGAGACCTGACGCGACCCCGGGAACACCGCCGTCCGACGTGCCGTTAGGGTGGGCAGGAAAGTTGAGTGGACCCCGCGCAAGGCGGACACCCGACTCCCCACACACGCCAGGACAACCCCGGAACACGGAAGAGAGGCCAGCTCCATGGCTCGAGCGGTCGGTATCGACCTCGGCACCACCAACTCCGTCGTCACCGTCCTCGAGGGCGGCGAGCCGACGGTCATCGCGAACTCCGAGGGCTCGCGCACCACCCCGTCGGTCGTCGCGTTCGCCAAGAACGGCGAGGTCCTCGTCGGCCAGTCGGCCAAGAACCAGGCGGTCACCAACGTCGACCGCACCATCCGCAGCGTCAAGCGCGAGATGGGCACCGACTGGAAGTCCGCCGAGATCGACGGCAAGAAGTACACCCCGCAGGAGATCAGCGCTCGCGTACTCCAGAAGCTCAAGCGCGACGCCGAGACCTACCTGGGCGAGCCGGTGACGGACGCCGTCATCACCGTGCCCGCCTACTTCGAGGACGCCCAGCGCCAGGCCACCAAGGAGGCCGGCGAGATCGCGGGCCTCAACGTCCTGCGGATCGTCAACGAGCCCACCGCGGCCGCGCTGGCCTACGGCCTGGACAAGGGCGAGACCGAGCAGACGATCCTCGTCTTCGACCTCGGCGGCGGCACCTTCGACGTCTCCCTGCTGGAGATCGGCGAGGGCGTCATCGAGGTGAAGGCCACCGCCGGTGACAACCACCTGGGCGGCGACGACTGGGACCAGAAGATCGTCGACCACCTGGTCCGGACCTTCAACGCCTCCAACGGCATCGACCTGTCGAAGGACAAGCTGGCCATGCAGCGGCTCCGCGAGGCCGCCGAGAGGGCCAAGATCGAGCTGTCCGGCGCGCAGTCGACGAACGTGAACCTGCCCTACATCACCGCCGGTGCCGAGGGTCCGCTGCACCTGGACGTCACCATCACCCGCGCCGAGTTCCAGCGGATGACCCAGGACCTGCTCGACCGGGCGAAGGCGCCGTTCAACCAGGCGATCCGGGACGCCGGCATCTCCGTGGGCCAGATCGACCACGTCGTCCTGGTGGGTGGCTCCACCCGCATGCCGGCCGTGACCGACCTGGTCCGCGAGCTGACCGGGGGCAAGGAGCCCAACAAGGGCGTCAACCCGGACGAGGTCGTCGCCGTCGGCGCCGCGTTGCAGGCCGGCGTCCTCCGCGGTGAGGTCAAGGACGTCCTGCTCCTCGACGTCACCCCGCTGTCCCTGGGCATCGAGACCAAGGGCGGGATCATGACCAAGCTGATCGAGCGCAACACGACGATCCCGACCAAGCGCTCCGAGATCTTCACGACGGCCGACGACAACCAGCCGAGCGTGCAGATCCAGGTCTTCCAGGGCGAGCGCGAGATGGCCGCCTACAACAAGAAGCTCGGCATGTTCGAGCTGACCGGTCTGCCGCCGGCGCCGCGCGGTGTGCCGCAGATCGAGGTGGCCTTCGACATCGACGCCAACGGCATCGTGCACGTGTCCGCCAAGGACCTCGGCACGGGCAAGGAGCAGTCGATGACCATCACCGGCGGCTCGGCCCTCCCGAAGGACGACATCGAGCGGATGATGAAGGACGCCGAGGCCCACGCCGAGGAGGACAAGCGCCGTCGCGAGGAGGCCGAGACCCGCAACCTGGCCGAGTCGCTGCAGTACCAGACCGAGAAGTTCCTGGCCGAGAACGGCGACAAGATTCCGGCGGACAAGAAGGACGAGCTCGGCGAGGCCCTCACCGAGCTGCGCTCGGCCCTCGGCGGTTCCGACATCGCGGCGATCAAGGCCGCCCAGGAGAAGGTCGCCCGCGTCTCCCAGGAGGTCGGTGGGGCGCTCTACGCCCAGCAGGCCGAGGCCCAGGGTGCTCCGGGTGCAGCCGGTGCGGGTGCCCCCGGTGACGCCGGTGCTCCGGGCGCCTCGGGCAGCACGACGTCGGACGACGACGTCGTCGACGCCGAGATCGTCGACGAGGACACCGACAAGCGGGCATGAGCGCGACGCGAGCCGAGGTGTTGTCCGCCGATGCCGTGACCGGAGCGGGCGGAGGTCACCGATGACAGAGCCGAGGGAAGAGGAGCCGCGGGTCGTCATCCGCGACAAGCGGCGCATCGACCCGATCAGCGGCACCGTGCGGGTGCCGGCCGGTGAGCAACCGGCCGGCGCCCGCCCGGGCGTGGATCCAGCAGGGGAGCAGATGAGCGAGCACGAGGCCGCCGACGGCGCCCAGCCGACGGTGGTGGACGACGACCTGTCGCGCCAGCTGGCGGAGCGGACGGACGACCTCCAGCGGGTCACCGCCGAGTACGCCAACTACCGCCGCCGGGTGGACCGGGACCGCCAGCTCGTGGTGGACCAGGCCGCCGAGCGGTTCGCCACCCAGCTGTTCCCGATCGTCGATGACGTCGAGCGGGCCCGCGACCACGGTGACCTGACCGGCGCCTTCAAGGTGGTGGCCGACCGCGTCCTGGGTCTGCTCGACGGCCTGGGTGTGGAGGCATTCGGCGTGGCCGGCGATCCGTTCGACCCCGCGCTGCACGAGGCGGTCATCCACGACACCTCGGCCGAGGTCGACGTCCCCACCGCGACGACCGTGCTGCGGCAGGGCTTCCGCCGCGGCGACCGGGTGCTGCGGACGGCGATGGTCGCGGTCACCGACCCGGCGAACCCGGCGGCGGCCGCCGCTGCGGACGGCGCGACCGGCGGAGCCACCCCCGCGCAGCCGGGCGAGAGCCCGGCGTCCGACTGATCCAGGGAGGGGGCGCCCGATGAGCACCCGGGACTTCATCGAGAAGGACTACTACGCCGCTCTGGGCGTTCCGCAGGACGCCGACGCGGCGGCCGTCAAGAAGGCCTACCGCCAGCTGGCCCGCGACCTGCACCCGGACAAGAACCCGGGCAACGCGGAGGCGGAGGCCCGGTTCAAGGAGGTCTCCGAGGCCTACGACGTCCTCTCCGACCCCAAGCGGCGGGCCGAGTACGACGAGGCCCGCCGCGTGTTCGGCGCGGGCGGCGCCGGCGCCCGCGCCGGCTTCCCCGGCGGGTACACGATCGAGGTCGTCAACGAGGGCAGCGCCACCCACGACCTGGTGGTCGAGCGGGACGGCGCGGACGTCGCCCGG
>NZ_SPQN01000085.1 GCF_004571065.1 Geodermatophilus sp. DF01-2 | reverse complement strand
GTCGGCGGTCCCGCGGAGCCGTCCGCCGACGCGCCGGCCGGCGAGGGCGTCGCGACCGGTGAGGGTCCGGCCCGCACGCGCCGCCGGCGCCGCCGCGGCGGGGCCGGCCGGGGCTCCGCCGAGCCCGCCGCCTGATGGAGGACCCGCCTTCCCCCCACCCCTCGCTTCGCTTGGGGCGGGCCCCTGAAGGCGGGCCGTTCCAGCACGTCACCATGCGTCCGCCGTTGCGGGTGTGGGTGTGGACGGCGGCCGCCCTCGCGCTGGTCGTCGTCGCCGCTCTCCTGTGGCGGGGTTCCGACGCGGCGGCCACGGAGAGCACCACCGCGGAACCGGCCGCCGTCCCCGAGGGGACGCCGGCCGGTTCGGTCTCCGCCGTCTGGACCGCCCCGACCACCCCGACGGACGGCGCACCCCGGTCGACGGTGGACGGCGGCCGCGTCGTCGTCGCCGGCGAGCACGGGGTGCGCGCGCTCGCCGTGGGCACCGGCGACGAGGGCTGGCGCTACACCCGCGCCAACGCGCAGCTCTGCGACTGGACCGTCGTCGGTGGCCTGGTCATCGCCGTCTTCCGCACCGAGGACCGCTGCGACGAAGCGGTCGCCCTCTCCGTCGACACGGGAGTGCGGGCGTGGACCCGCAACCTCGACCTGCGTCCCGACATGGTGCTGTCCAGCACCGACGGCATCGTGCTGGTCGCCAGCCCCACCGGCGTCGTCACCCTCGACCCGGTCGGCGACAACATCCGTTGGCGACAGGCGCCGGGCGATGGCTGCTCGATCGAGGACGCCGACGTCGGAGGCGCGGGCGTCGCCGTCCTGCAGCGCTGTACGGCGTCGCTGCAGGTCCGCCTCTTCGACGGCTACGACGGCACCCCGCTGTGGACCCGCGACGTGACCGACGGGACGACGCTGGCCGGTGTCGAGCAGGCGGTCGTGCTCGGCGGAGACGCCGGGGTGCAACTGCTCGCCGGCGCCGACGGCGCCCCCCTGGGCCCGCCGGTCGCCCCCGCTACGGAGGACGTGAGGGTGACCGGCGTCGGCACCACCGCCCTGGTGCTGGCCGACGGCACCCTCGCGGCGGTCGACCAGGGCACCGGTGCGGTCCGCTGGCGGACCGCGGCGGTCGGCCTGCCGTTCGGCCCGGTCGAGCGCGCGCTCGCCCCCGAGGGGACGTCGATACCGGTGCCCGAGAGCGACGCCGTCGTCCTCCGCGACCTCGCGACCGGCGAGGAGCTCTCCCGCTCCGCAACAACCGGTCTGCGCGCCGGCGGGCTGCTGGCCGTGGCCGGCCCCGTCGTCGTCAACCAGCTGCCCGACCGGGTCGTCGCCTACCGCTGAGGAAGGACCCCGCTGCCTCCCACTCGGCCCCGGCCCCGGCCCCGGCCCCGGCTCCGGCTCCGGCCAGAGGCTCGCCCCGAGCCTGCGAGGGGTGAGGAGGCCGGGGTCCTTCGACTGCACCGGGGCCGCCTGCGAGGTTGACTGGTGGCCATGGTGATGCCCGGCGGCCCCGACGACTGCGCCCCCCTGTCCATCGCCCCCGACGACCTCCGCCAGCTGGCCGACCACGACGCACGGCACCGCGCGTTCACCGGCGGCGCGGGCCCGCTGACGGCGCTCGACACCGGGGGCGACGGGGAGCGCGGCACCGTGCTGATGGTCGCGGGTTTCACCGGCAGCAAGGAGGACTTCGCACCGCTGTTGCGCCCGCTGTGCGCTGCCGGGTACCGCGTCGTCGCCCTCGACCAACGGGGCCAGTTCGAATCGCCCGGGCCCGACGACCCGGCCCGCTACTCGGTCGCCGAGCTCGGCGACGACCTCGTCGCCATCGCCGGCGAGCTGCGCGCCGAGAAGGTCTCCGCACTGCACCTGGTCGGCCACTCGTTCGGCGGGCTGGTCAGCCGGGCCGCGGTCCTGGCCGAGCCGTCGGCGTTCACGACGCTCACGCTGCTCGGCTCCGGCCCCTCTCGGCTGGTCGGCGCCCGGGCGCAGCTGCTCGAGCACCTCTCCCCGCTGCTCGACGCCGGCGGGGTGCCGCTGGTGAACGAGACGCTGGAGCAGCTGGCCATGACCGACCCGAGGGCGCAGCTGGTGCCCGCGCCCACCCGGGAGTTCCTGTCCCGCCGCTTCCTGGCCACCAGCGCGGCGAGCCTGCGCGGCATGGCCGACGCGATGACCAGCGAGCCGGACCGGGTCGCCGAGCTGGCGGCCACCGGCGTCCCGGTGCTGGTGGCGCACGGCGCCGCGGACGACGCCTGGACGCCGGCTGCGCAGATGGACATGGCCTGCCGCCTGGGGGCCCGGCACGAGGTCATCGCCGGCGCCATCCACTCCCCCGCCATCGAGAACCCGGCTCGCACGCTGGAGGTGCTGCTGGCGTTCTGGGGCGACCCGCGCGGAGCCGGCACCGGGTCCGCGGCCGACGAGGCGGGCGTGCTGCGGTGAACCGGACGCCGTCGGCCAGGGACTTCACGGCCGAGGAGGACCTGCTGGGCTTCTTCGGCCCGGACAGCGTCAGCTGGCGGATCCACGCCGACCCGGCGTTCTCCGTCGGCGGCATCCGGGCGCTGCTGCTGCAGGCGCTGCACCCGGTGGCGATGGACGGCGTCCACCGTTTCTCCGCCGCCTTCTCCAGCGAGCCGTGGGCGCGGCTGACCCGCACCGCCGAGTACGTGGCGACCCTGACCTTCGGCACCCGCCGGGACGCGCTGCGGGCGGTGCGCCGGGTGCGGGGCATGCACCGGGGCCGGTCCGCGGTCGAGGAGACCACCGGCCGGCGCTACGGTGTCGACGACCCGGACCTGCTGCTCTGGGTGCACTGCTGCGAGGTGGAGTCGCTGCTGTCGGTCGCCCGCCGCGCCGGCGTACCGCTTCCCGGCGCCGACGCCGACCGGTACGTCGCCGAGCAGGTGACCGCCGCGGTGCTGGTCGGCTGCGACGTCGACGACGTGCCGGCGACGGCCACCGAGCTCGACGCCTACCTGGAGCGGATGCGTCCCCAGCTGGCGGTGACCCCGGCGGCACGCGATGCGTCCCGGTTGGTCCTGCTCCCGCCGATGCCCGCGTGGGTGCAGCTGCTCACCCCCGCCCGGCCGGCGTGGAGCACGCTGGCCTCGCTCGGGGTGGCCACGCTGCCGCGCTGGGCACGCCAGCTCTACGGCCTGCCCGGCCTCGGTCTGACCGACGCCGCCGCGACCGCGGGCGTGCGTGCCTTCCGCCAGGCGGCGCTGACGGTGCCGGCGCGGGTACGGGAGTCGCCGATCGTGCGGGCCGCGCGGGAACGCGTCGCGCCGGCGGTCCCGCTGACCGCTTGACGATGCGCCACTGGGGCGGTCGGTCCCGGGAACCGTCACGCGCCCGCGGGGGCCTCCTCGGCGAGGAAGCTCCACGCCTCCCGCGGTGGGGTCGCCGCCTGGCCGACCGCGCAGCTGGGCCGGAAGTCACACCAGCCGCACTGCCGACCGGGGGCCGCGGGGAAGGCGACGTCCGGGTCCTCTCCACCGTCGACGGCCGCGGTGGCCGTCGCGATGTCGGCGGCGACGTCCTCGGCCCGCCGGACGTGGTTGGCCAGCGAGCGGTCGGTGTGCTCGAAGGCGGCCACCGTGCCGGTGGGCAGGTGGTGCAGCTCGACCCGGCTGCACGGCCGGCGCAGCGTGCGGCGGACGCCGAGGACGTACGCGGCCAGCGCGGGTGAGCCGCGGGCCTCGTCGTCGGTGCAGACCGAGCGGCCGGTCTTGTAGTCGACGACGACCAGTTCGTCGCCGCGCTGGTCGATGCGGTCGACCCGGCCGGAGAGCGCCAGCCGCTCGGTGGTGGCGGCCACCTGCCGCTCGGTGCCGACCGGTTCGTCGGCGGGGTCGAGCCCGGGGACGTAGTCGGTCAGCCAGCCGGCCGCCCGGGCGCGCCACCGGTCGGACTGCTCGGCGTCGCGGAAGCCGGCCGGCGACCAGGCCCCGTACAGCAGCTGGCGCGCCGCGGCCGGGGTGCGCTTCGGCAACGGCAGCTCCCACCACGAGCGCAGCGCGGCGTGCACCGCCGAGCCGACGCTGTTGTGCGCCCACGCCGGGCCCTTGGCCGGGGTCGGCCGGTCGACGTAGGCGTGCCGGTAGCGGCGCGGGCAGTCGCTGAAGGCGGCCAGCTTGCTCGGCGTGGCCGGGAACAGCCGCCGTGGCATACCGGGCATCTCCAGTTGCGCGCCTCCCATGGGGCCACGCTATCCGCGGGCACCGACCGTCCCGGGCCGGTCGCCGTACGGCGCGGCGCCGGTCCCGGCGGCCAGCAGCGCCTCGAACTGGTCCGGCGCGGTGGTGCACGCGGCGATCGGCGTCGTCTTGTTCGTGCCGTGGTAGTCGCTGGAGCCGGTCACCAGCAGCCCGAGGTCGGCAGCCAGCCCGCGCATGTGGGCGCGCTCCTCCGGGTCGTGGTCGGGGTGGTCGACCTCCAGGCCGAGCAGCCCGGCCTCGACCATCGCCGCGATCGCCTCGTCGCCGACCACCCGGCCGCGCCGGGTGGCCAGGCCGTGCGCGAACACGGGGACCCCGCCCGCAGCGCGCACCATCGCGATGCCCTCGAGAACGTCGGTGTCGGCCTTCGCGACGTAGTAGGGGCTGCGGTGGTGCAGCAGGGTGGTGAAGGCGTGGTCCACCGACTCCACGACACCGGCCTCGACCAGCGCACGGGCCACGTGCGGACGGCCGACCACGCCGCCGCCCGAGCGCTCGACGATCTCGGTCCAGACGACGGGGTAACCGGCCTCGGCGAGCGCGGCCACGATCCGCTCGCCGCGGCCGAGCCGCTCGTCGCGCAGGCGGGCCCGCTCGGCGGCCAGGGCGGGGTGCTCGGGGTCGAAGAGGTAGGCCAGCAGGTGCACGCTGATCGGCGGCGCCCCGGCCGGGAACCACCGGCAGGACAACTCCATCCCCGGGACGACGGTCAGTCCGGCCGGGCGGGTCTGCTCGGCGGCGGCCCAGCCGGCGGTGGTGTCGTGGTCGGTGAGGGCGACGACGTCCAGGCCTGCGGCGCGGGCGGTGGCCAGCAGGTCGGCGGGGCTGTCGGTGCCGTCGGAGACCGACGAGTGGGTGTGGAGGTCGATCCGCATCACCGCCCACCCTGCCGCACCCGGCGACCGGCCACCCGCGGGGAGCGGGGACCCCGCGGGCGCAGCGGTGGGATCGGCTCGGTGTCCCGCCGCCCGCTCTCGGGGGCGGCGTGCTCGGGGCCCGTGTGGTCCGGACGCGGCGGCGACGGCGGCAGGGGCGGGCGGGCGACCCGCGGCGGCGGCTCGGGGTTGCCCTCGTCGTCCCCCGTGTCGGCGTCGTCGGCCCCGAAGAGCAGGTCGCTGACCCTGCGGTACAGCACGTCCGCCCGCGGCAGGTAGGTGATCTCCGACAGCGCCTGCTGCTGCCCGGCCGACTCGAAGCGGAAGGTGCCGTAGCCGAGCAGCTGGCCCAGCAGCGTCTCCTTGTACGTGAGGTCGGTGATCCGGCGCAGCGGCAACAGGGCGACGGTCCGGACGACGATCCCGGTGGTCAACAGCACCCGGCGGTTGGTGACGATGAAGTGCCGCATCCACCACTCGCCGCCCCGCAGCGCCAGGTACCCGAGCGCGCCGACGAGCACCAGGAAGCCAACCGTGGTGGAGATGCGGTCGTCGGGGTCGAGCAGCAGCAGCCAGCCGCCGATCGCCAGCAGCGGCAGCGCCTTGAGGCCCGGCTCGATGAGCACCGCCCAGTGCCGGCGGGTGGCGATGACGGGCGGCTGCTCGTGCGGGAGCAGGTACTTGTCGGCGTCCTTGCTCCACCGCGGCCGGCGGCCGTCGGAGGCCGGGGCTGCCGGGCCGCCCACGCCGGCCTGCCTAGGCCAGGGACTCGAAGAACGACGCGACCGACGACGCCGCGTCGCCCAGCGCCTGGCCGGCGGATCGCACGATGTCGGCGGAGCTCTCCGGCGCCGAGATGATGTAGAAGATCACGAAAGCGAGCGCCAGCCAGGTGAGGACCTTCTTCACCGTCACCTCCGCGGGGAGTCCTGGGCAGGTGTGCGGACAGGGGCGTCCCCACGACGAGCCCCATGCGTAACACACATCGCAGGGCCCCTTCCCGGGACACGCCGTCGCGTCGTGGGTCGTACAGGTCCGGTCCGTCACGGCCCGGGCAGGAGGTGCTCACTGGGCGGGCCGAGCGGCAGGTCCGGGTAGAGGCGATCGCGCAGGTCCAGCAGCTGCAGCTGCTCGGCGAGCAACCATGCCGCCGACATGGGCCACATGACCAGCCACAACCACACGCCGAAGGCCTCCCCGACGAAGGCCGCCCGGTCGTCGGAGGTCGGCACCGCCCACAGCGGTGCACGCTGACCCGCGGCGTCGACGTCGGCCGACGAAGGGCCGGAGATCACGTCGCCGGGATCGGGTCCGGGCAGCCCGGCGTACCCGCAGCCGACCCCCGTGCCCGGCTCCTCGGCGACGAGCACCAGCTCGGCCGAGCCGCCCAGCGGCGCCGGACCGGCGCAGTCGACGACGATCGCCCGGGCGCCGGGCTCACCGCCCCATGCCAGGCCGGTGACCGACCAGCCCGGCGACATCGGGTCGGGCACCCACGCCGGCACCCGGGCGTCGGCGGTGACCGCGGCGATGGCGTCGTGCGCCACGAGCAGTGTGTGGTGCAGCGGCGTCACCGCGCCGTGGACGTGGCACCATGCCTGAGCCGAGTTCCCGGGGCGGACGACCACGCGCTCGCCGCAGCGGGGACAGACCGTGGTGGCAGTCATCGGGCATCACCGTCCTGTGACCTGACGGGTTCGTCAAGCGCTGGCACCCGAGGGTGCCGTGCGTACCGTTCGGGACATGTCGCACGCCACTGACGCCTTCGCGGCCGAGCTGCCGGTGGTCGCCTGCGTCGGTGCCGTGGTGCTCGACGCCCGCGGCCGGCTGCTGCTGATCCGGCGGGGCCACGAGCCCGGCCGCGGATTGTGGTCGGTGCCCGGCGGACGGGTCGAGGCCGGGGAGTCCGCCGCCGCGGCGGTCGAGCGTGAGGTGCGCGAGGAGACGGGCCTGGCGGTGCGGGCCGGTACCGAGGTCGGCCGGGTGCGGGTGCGCGGCCCGGGCGTCCTCTACGACGTCGTCGACCTGACCTGCACGTTGCTGGACCCGGAGGCGACGCCGGTGGCCGGGGACGACGCGGACGCCGTCACCTTCGCCGACGCGGCCGACCTCGAGCGGCTGACCTGCACGCCGCAGCTGCTGGAGACGCTGCGCGGCTGGGGCGTGCTGCCGACCTGACGCGGCCCGGCAGCACGCCGGCACGTCAGCTGCGCGGCTTCGGCTCCGGGCGGCCGGGCTGCTCGCCGCCGCGGGCCTCACCGTAGGAGCGCTTGGGGACCATGACCTTGCGCCGGAAGACGCAGACGACCGTGCCGTCCTGCTTGTAGCCGATCGTCTCGACGTGGACGACCCCGCGGTCGTCCTTCGACCTCGACTCGGTCTTGTCCAAGACCGTCGTCTCGCCGTAGATCGTGTCGCCGTGGAAGGTCGGCGCCACGTGCCGCAGCGACTCGATCTCCAGGTTCGCGATGGCCTTGCCGGAGACGTCGGGGACGCTCATGCCCAGCAGCAGCGAGTAGACGTAGTTGCCGACCACGACGTTCTTGCCGAAGTCGGTCGTCTCCGCCGCGTAGTGGCTGTCCAGGTGCAGCGGGTGGTGGTTCATCGTGATCAGGCAGAACAGGTGGTCGTCGTACTCGGTGACGGTCTTGCCGGGCCAGTGCTTGTAGACGGCTCCGACCTCGAACTCCTCGTAGTACCGACCGAACTGCATGTGCTGACTCCCGGTGTCGACGCTGACGACGGGGCACGGACGGCTGGGAGCGGGGGCCCACCATGCCCGGCGGGCCAGTTGCCCACCACGCGGCGTCGGTGACCCATCTGGACGGCCGCCGATCCTACGATGCGCCCGTGGTACCGGCTCCTCCCGTTCCGGACCCCGGGAAGCCCGGTGTCCTGACGCTCTCCCCCACCGGCCGGCGGGCCCGGCTCGCCGCCACCGCCGTCGTGTTGGCCCTGCTGCTGGGCGGCACCGTGTGGGGCAACGACTCGGAGTTCCCGTTCGGCCCGTTCCGGATGTACTCGACGCGCGCCGACCCCGACCGGCCGGTGGTCTCGACCAGGGTGGTCGGCGTGACCGCCGACGGCGACCAGGTCCGGCTGTCCGGCGGCGAGGTCGGCCTGCGCCGCGCCGAGTTCGAGGGCCAGCTGCCCCGGCTCGTGGACGAACCCGAGCTGCTGGGGCTGCTGGCGCAGTCCTACGCCGTCCACCACCCCGGCGCCGAGCCGCTGGTCGCGGTGCGGGTCGTGCAACGCCGCCACGCTCTCGACGACGGCCGCCGCACCGGCGAGGTCACCGAGAGCGTGCTCATCGACCACACGGTGGCCGCAACCCACCAGGAGGGCACTCCATGAGCGCCGCCGTGTTCCCCGGCGCGACTCCCGCCGCGCCGTCGTCACCGGGCCGCGGGGGCGTCTCGGGCTGGTGGTTCCGGCCCGTCCCGCTGGCGCGGATCGCCGCCTTCCGCACCATCGCCTACCTGTTCGTCCCGGTCGACGTCTTCCTGACCACGGCGTGGGTCCGGGCGCACGCCGACGTCCCGACCGAGTGGTACGCGCCGCTGACCATCGGCCAGCTGCTGCCGCTGCCCGCGCCCACGCCGGCGCTGGTGCACGTCGTCCAGTGGGCCCTGGTCGCGGCCGCGCTGGCGGCGGCGACCGGCCGGGCGCCCCGCCTGCTCGGGACTGCGGTGTTCCTCCTCTACCTGGAGTGGATGGTCATCGCCATGAGCTACGGGAAGGTGGACCACGACCGGATCGCCTATCTCGTCGCGCTCGCGGTGCTGCCGACGATCGGGCGGGTCCGGTGGCGCGACCGGCGTTCCTCCGAGGCCGCCGGGTGGGCCATGGCGGCGGTGTTCGTCACCGTCATGCTCACCTACTTCCTCGCCGCCTGGGCGAAGATGCGCTTCGGCGGTTGGGACTGGGCGACCGGCTCGACGCTGACCCGCGCCATCGTGCGGCGGGGCACGGTGCTGTCGGACTGGACCCTCGAGGTGCCGGGCCTGCTGGTGGCGGCCCAGTGGGCGATGCTCGTGCTGGAGTTCGCCGCACCGCTGATGCTGCTCGTGTGGTCGGCGCGGGCCCGGGTCGCCCTCGTGGTTTTCCTGCTCGGTTTCCACCTCGCCGTCTACGCCAGCGTGACGATCATCTTCCTGCCGCACTGCGTGGCGATCCTGTCGATCCTCGCGTGGGAACGGCTGCCCGACGCCGCCCGGCGGCTGCGCTCCCGCGTCGGCGGAGGGGCTCCGGCCGAGATCTCGCCGGTCGGGGCCGCTCCGCCGGGCTGAGCCGGCTACAGCGTGCGACACCGGCTCAGATCAGCGCGCCGATGCGGGCGGCCATGTCCGCCTCGTGCTGCTGGTAGGACGCCGCCACGCTGGTGAGCAGCCCCCCCATGCCGGTGAGCGCGTCGCTGACACCCTGGGCGCTGAGCCGCCACTGCTCGTAGAGCTCGGTGAACCGGGCCGCCGCCTGGCTGTCGGTCCAGCCCTCGAGCACCGAGGCGTCCACGCTGCTCGACAGGGCGGCGTGGCGGGCGGTGGTGTCGGCGGCCTCGGCGCGGCACTGGCCGGCCAGCGACTGCAGGGTGGCGATCTCGACCTTCACGTGTCCTCCTCGTGGTCCGGGTCCCTCCCGGTCGGGGTGACGGTAGGGCGTCGGTGCCCCGCCCCGGCCGTCGTCGTCCACAGCCCCCGGGCCCGTCCACAGACCCGGCCGGGGGGCTCCGGTGGGCACCCGGGACGGGCAGGGTCGGCGCGTGCCCGCCCGCTCCCCTGCCACCCGTTCCTGGACCCTCGTCGCGTCCGCCGACGCTCTCGACGTGGCGGTCAGCGCCTGCGACGACGACCGGCTCGGCGCGGTGCTGCCGGCCCTGGCCACTGCCGTGGGCCTGCCGTCCGCGGAGCTGTGGGCCGGTTCCACCCGCCTGGACGGCGACCTGCCGCTGACCGACCCCCGGCTGGTGCACGGCGCGCTGCTGGGCCTCGGCCGCCCCGGCCCGCGCTCGGGCGCCGCTCCGCGGTCGAGCGCACTGGAGCTGCACGTCGTAGGCGGACCCGACGCCGGGACGACGCTGCCGCTCGACCGGGGCCGGCACGTCGTCGGCCGCGGCGGCGAGGCCGCCGTCCGGCTGAGCGACCCCGACGTCTCCCGTCGGCACGTCCTCGTCGACGTCGGCACCGGAGACCTCACGGTGCGCGACCTCGGCTCCACCAACGGCAGTCGGTTGGACGGCGAGCCCCTCGGGGAAGACGCCCGGCCCTGGGTCGCGGGCTCCGCGCTCCAGGTGGGGGCCAGCACGCTGCGGGCGACGGGACCCGGAGGTGCGCGCGCCGTCGTCCAGGACGGAACCGGGGGGCGGCTGACCCTGCGCCCGCACCCACGGCTGCGCCCACCCCGCGAGGAGGTCGAGGTCGCCCTCCCGGCCGCTCCCGTCCCCCCTCCGCCGCGCCGGCTGGCCTGGGTCGCCGTGGCGCTGCCCGCGGTGGGTGGGATCACCCTGGCCTGGGTGCTGGAGGTTCCGCACTTCCTGTTCTTCGCGCTGCTGAGCCCGGTCGTCGCGATCGGCACGTGGCTGTCCGACCGGTGGTCGGGCCGTCGCAGCGCGCGCCGCTCGCGCGCTCTCCACACGGCCGAGCTGGCCGATGCCCAGGAACGGCTGGCCGTCGCGGTCCGGGCCGACGAGCGGGCGGCCGAGGCGGCGCATCCGGACCTGGCCGCCCTCACCACCGCGGCCCGCCGCCGATCCACCGGCCTCTGGCAACGCCGGCGGACCGACGCCGACGCGCTCGTGGTGCGCATCGGCGCCGGGTCGGGCGAGTCCCGGGTGACACGGGTGGAGCCCGACGGCTCCCGGCGCCGGGAGCCGTCGGACCGGCTGCCCGTCGTCGTCGAGCTGGCCGCCACCGGCGGGCTGGGCGTGGTCGGGCCGCGCGGTCCGGCCGTGGGGGTGCTCACCGGGGTCCTCGGTCAGCTGGCCGTGCTGCACGCCCCCGGCGAGGTGGACCTGGTGCTGCTCACGACGCCGGACCGACTGCCCGACTGGGCGTGGCTGCGGTGGCTGCCCCACCTCGCTGCGGACGCCGTGCACGTCTGCGCCGCCACCTCCGCCGAGGGCTCCGGCGAGGACGGGCTCCGCTGGCTGACCGCGCGGCTGTCCCGGCGGGCGGCCGGTGACGGCCCGGCCGCCGGCGCACCCGGGGCCGAGGACGCCGCACCCGGCTGGACCGTCGTCCTGGTCGACCGGCCGGCCGGTCCGCGCTTGCTCAGCCTCCTCCGTCGGGCGCGCACGGCTGGGGTGGTCACCCTCACCTGTGGCTCCTGGTCGACCGGCCTCCCGGGGGTGGGCGACGCCGTGCTGGAGCTGGGGGGCGAGACCGGCGAGCGGGCGACCCTCGTCCGCGCCGGCGTGGCCGAGCGGCCGGTGGGAGCCGTCGACCGTCTGCCGCTCCCGATGGCGGCGGCGCTCGCCCGCGACCTGGCCGCGCTGGTGCCCGCCACCTCCGGTGGGACGATGCCGCGGCACGTCCGGCTGCTCGACCTGCCGTCCCCCGGCGCCGGCATCGCACCCGACGGCTCGCCGGCCGGCGCGTGGTCGCGGGCCCGGGACACCCTCGTCGCGACGCTGGGCCGCACCGGAGCGGGGAGCGTGTCGGTCGACCTCTGCCGGCACGGGCCGCACGCCCTGGTGGCCGGGACCACCGGCTCCGGCAAGTCCGAGCTGCTGCAGACGCTCATCGCCGGCCTGGCCCTCGCCCACCCGCCGGACCGCTGTTCCTTCCTGCTCGTCGACTACAAGGGCGGCGCGGCCTTCGCGGAGGCCGCCGCGCTGCCGCACACCGTCGGCCTGCTGACCGACCTCGACGGCACGGCCACCGCCCGGGCCCTGCGGTCGCTCACCGCCGAGCTGACCCGCCGCGAGGCCCTGCTCGCCGCCCACGGCGCGGCGGACCTGGCCGCCCTGCCCGACACCGTGGACCTGGCCCGCCTGGTGATCGTCGTCGACGAGTTCGCGGGGCTCGCCGAGGAGCTGCCGGCCTTCCTCTCGGGGCTCGTCGGCATCGCCCAGCGGGGCCGCTCGCTCGGCGTGCACCTAGTGCTGGCCACCCAGCGGCCCAGCGGCGTCGTCTCCCCCGAGATCCGGGCCAACTGCACGCTGCGGATCTGCCTGCGGACCACCGACGAGGCGGAGTCCCGGGACGTGCTCGGCACCCCTCAGGCCGCCCTCCTGCCGATCGACACCCCGGGACGCGGCTACCTGCGGGCCGGCGGCGGACCGCCCGTGCTGTTCCAGGCCGCGCGGGTCTCCGGCGCACCACCGGTGGGCCGGCACACCTGTCCGCAGGTCCGTGCGTGGCGCTGGCCGGCCCCCGCAGCAGCCCCCGCCGACGAGGTGTCGACCGGGAGCACCGACCTGGCCCGGCTCACCGAGGCACTGGTCCGCCGGGCCGCGGAGGCGAGCCTGCCTCCTCCGCACCGGCCGTGGTGCCCCGCCCTCCCGGACAGCCTCTCCGCCGAGGACCTGGCGACCATGCCGTCCCGGCACGGCCATCAGCCCGCGGCCTCACCGACGACCCACCTGCGGCTGGGGTTGCTCGACCGCCCGGGCGCCCAGGCGCAGGAGCCGCTGGAACTGGACCTGGGACGAGCAGGGGGCTGGCTCGCCGTGGGCGGGCCCCGCAGCGGCCGGACGACGTTCCTGCGAACCGCGCTCGCCGAGGCGGTCACCGCCCTCGGCCCCGACCGGCTGCACGTCCACGTCCTCGACCACGGCGGCGGCGGGCTCGCGGCGGCCGGTGCCGGTCTCCCGCACACCGGCACGGCCGTCGGCGGGGACGACGCCTTGCGGACCGTTCGGCTGCTCGACCGGCTCGGGCAGGAGGTGGCCGCCCGCCGCGCCGCGCCGGCCGGGGAGCGGCGGCCGCTCCTCCTGCTGCTCGTCGACGGCGCGGAGTCGGTGATGGCGCAGCTGGACGAGGCCGACCCGGGCCGGGGCTCGGCGGTGCTGCTGCGGCTGGTCCGGGACGGCGGTGCGGCCGGGCTGACCTGCCTGCTCACCGCGGACCGGGCCGTTCCCGGTGGCCGGTTGGCGAACGCCGTGGCCACCCGGCTGGTCCTCCCGCTGCCGGATCGCGCCGACTACGCCGTCGCGGGCATCCCGGCTCGCGCCGTGCCGAACTCCCGGCCGCCGGGCCGCGCTCTGGTCGGCGAGGACGCCCTGGAGTGCCAGCTGGCCCTCCCCCGCTCCCTGCCCGCCGCCGCCCCTACCGTGTCGCCCGGTGCAGAGCGGCCGCTGTCGATCCCCGAGCTGCCGGCCGAACCGGTGCTGCAGCCCCCTGGGGCGGCTGCCGCCGAGCACCCGCTGCAGCTGCCGGTCGGGCCGGGCGGCGACGACGGCGGCGTGCTGACCGTCGACCTGGAGCGGACCGGTGGGCTGCTCGTCGCCGGGCCGGCCGGCAGCGGCCGGAGCACCGCGCTCGAGGCCTGCGCCCGGCACCTCGCGGCCGCGGGCGTCGCGGTCCTGCGGCTCGTCCCGGGCGCACCGCCGGCCGACGCGGAGGCCGCACCGGGGCAGTGCCGGCTGACCGGCGGCGACGTGGAGGGCTGGCGGGCCTGGCTCGCCGGGCTGGGCGGCGCTCCGGGAGCGGTGATCGTCGACGACTCCGCCGCCCTGGCCGATTCCGCGGTGCTCGCCGCGGCCGCCGGGGCCGAGGCGGTGCCCGGCCTCGTCTTCGTCGTGGCCGGAACGGCTGCGGAGCTGTCGCCCGCCTTCCGCGGCCCGGTGTCGGCGCTGCGGCGACGGCGCAACGGCCTGCTACTGACCCCGACGCCCGGCGACGCCGACCTGCTGGGCATCCGGCTCCCCCGCACGCCGCTTCCGCAGCGCCCCGGCTCCGGCTGGCTCGTCACGGCGGGTGTCGCGCAGCGGGTGCAGGTGGCCCGCCGCGACCCGCCGTCGGGCGAGCCATCCCGGCGCGGGGACGGACTGTCCTGACGACGGGAGGCCGGAGGCTTCCCAGGAGGACTCGAGGGGCTCCACGCAGGAGGACGGCACGTGGCCGGGGTGTGGACCGGTCGCGGGGCCCGCAGGGTGTCCCGACCGGGATACGGACAACGGCTCAGCGCACGCCGAGGACGGCTCCTGGCCGCGGTGTCGTCCGCAGGACGACGGTGTCACAGCAGTTCGAGGAGCGTCCCGACCTCCTGGGTGGCGTACCAGGCGAGCTCGTGGCCCTCCGCCTGGTCGACGACGAACTGGGCGTCCTCGCTGCCGAGGTCGGCCTCGAGGACCACGGTGACCGCCGCCCGGACGTCGTCCTCCGCCTCTGCGCCGTCGGCGTGCGCGCTGGCCACGGCGGCCAGCGCGACGTCCCCGGCGATGCGGACGGCACCGCGGTCGGCGTGCGGGTCGTCGAGCTCGGTGACCGCGGCGTCGGGAACGTCGGCGGCGAGCACCACCCGGCGCCGGGCCGCGGACGGGTCGACGTCGATCAGCCGGAGACTGGCCCGCGCCGCGGCGAGGAGGGCGGCGTACTCGAGTTCCTCCTCGTCGGCCCCGGCGTCGCTCAGGACGTAGAACTCGCGCAGGCCGGGGGTGACCGCGAAGGCGGTGAGGGGGCCGGCCAGGCGCCCGTCGTCCACGAGGGTCCGCAGGACGCTCGTCGTGGCGGGCAGGTACACACGCACCGGGCTGGCTCCTTCGTGCAAGCGGGGACGGCCCGACGGTATCCCGGCGACCGGGCTCCGCCCGGGTCAGCCCGCGGTCTCGACCAGGACCGCGAGCTCCTGCTCGATCAGGTCGGCCAGCACGTCGACGTCACCGACGCCGTCCCGGTCGGCGTTCAGACCGAAGAAGACGCGGCCGTCGTAGCTGGTGACACCCACCGACAGGCCCTGCCCCGGGGCCACCGGCACCACGGGGAACACCTCGAGCATGCGGGCGCCCGCGGCGTACAGCGGCAGCTGCGGGCCGGGCACGTTGGTGACCACCAGGTTGGCCATCCGCCGGGACAGGCCCCGGGCCGCACGGGCACCGAGCGCATGCAGCGTCGGCGGGGCGAATCCGGTGAGCGCGATGAGCGCCTCCGCGCCGACCGACCGCCCGTGCTGGCTGACACCGCGCATCGCGTAGTTGAGCCGGGCGAGCCGGACCCGCGGGTTGGGCTCGCCGACCGGGAGGTCCACCAGGTAGCTGGACACCCGGCTGCCCGGAGCCTCCTCCTCGTCGCCCTGGACCGACACCGGCACCAGCGCCCGCACGGAGGTCGAGCCGAGGACGGCCTGACCGCGCGACAGCAGCCAGTCCCGCAGCGCCCCCGTCACCACGGTCAGCAGCACATCGTTGACGGTCCCGCCGTGGGCCTTGCGGACCTTCTTGACGTCGTCGAGGTCGGCTCGCGCCACCGCCACCCGACGCTGGCTGCCCCTCGTCGCGTTCAACACGCTGGGCGGCGCCGGGAACAGTGCCGACCGGGCCGCGCGCACCGCTCCGTCCGCGGCGCTGGTGAGGCGGGCGCCCGTGGCCCGGAGGTCGGTGACGGCGTGCCGCGCGGTGTCCACCGCCGCCGACGGGCGCTGCACGTACTCCCCGACGGCCTCGCGGACCAGCTGCAGCGCGCTGGGCAGCCGGCGGGGCCGCCACTCCTCGGACTCGGGGAGCGGGGCGTCCGGCGAGGTGTCGAGCAGGACCTGGCCGATGTCCACCGTGCCGAGCCCGTCGACCAGGGCCGGATGGGTCTTCGTGATCACCGCGACCCGACGGTCGGGCAGTCCCTCGACGAGATAGATCTCCCACAGCGGTCGGGCCCGGTCGAGCGGCCGGGCGGTCACCCGAGAGACGAGGTCCAGCAGCTGGGCCTCGCTCCCCGGCCGGGGCACCGCGGACCGGCGGACGTGGTACTCGACGTCGAAGTCCGGGTCGTCGACCCACACCGGGTTGGCCAGGTGCCCGGGGACCTCGAGGACGCGCTGCCGGTAGCGAGGCACCAGCGGCAGACGGGCCTCGACCAGGGAGGCGATCGCGTCCAGCCCTCCGGACGGCGACTCGAGCACCAGCACGCCGCCCACGTGCATCGGGTTGTCGGGCTTCTCCAGGTAGAGGAACGACGCGTCCAGGGTGGTCAGGCGCTCCACCATCGGTCTCCTCCGGGTCGGGAGCCTCACGCTACGACGCGGTACCGCCCGCGGGCACCCCGACGGCGGTGGTACGCCCCGCTCGGGCGCCCTGCGGGCCCGCGGATCCCGGCCGGGTCAGCCGGCCCGGCGACGCGGACGCTGCCGGCGCCCGGAGGCCGGCACCGGCACCCCGGCGAACGCTGCCGCCATCGACCGCAGCTCCGCCCGCAGGGGTGAGGCGGGCGCGACCTCGGCCAGCGTGCGCCCCTCCGCGAGCGCCGAGTCGGTGGCGCGTCGGTCGGCGGGTAGGAAGAAGGCCACCGTCCGGCCGGCGAACCGTTCCAGGGCGGCCCCGATCTCCCGGCGCGGGTCGCCGGGCACGGGGCCCTTCCGGACCTGGTTGACCACCACCACCGGCTCGACGTCGGGGAGCACGTCGCGCAGCGCACCGAGGGCGCGGATGCTGCGCTGCAGCGCCACGGGGTCCGCGCCGCTGACGCAGACCACGGTGTCCGCGGCCTCCAGCACGGTCAGCGTGACGCCGTTGCGCCGCGGGGCCGCGGTGTCGAAGGAGAGTTCCTCGTCCTCCTCCAGGCTGAACGCGCAGTCCACGACGGTGAGCTCGGCGCTCCGACGCGCCTCCTCGAGCACGGCGGCCACGGCACGCGGCCGCAGTTCGGGCCAGCGGTCCGCGCGGGCCAGCCCGGTCAGGACCCCCAGCCGGGGCCGCACCGCCCAGGCCAGCCGGCCGAGCGCCGCCTCGTCGAGGGTGCCGGCGGCCGCCTGCCGGGCTGCGCCGGCCAGCCCGGGCGACTCGTCCAGCAGACCGAGCACCTGGGCCACCACCCCGCCGTAGACGTCGGCGTCGACCAGCAGGGTCGGCACGTCCAGCCGGGCGGCCTCGTCGGCGAGCCCCACGGCCACCGTCGTGCGCCCCGGCGCGCCGGTCGGGCCCCAGACCGCCACCACCCGGCCGCGGCCG
>NZ_SPQN01000084.1 GCF_004571065.1 Geodermatophilus sp. DF01-2 | reverse complement strand
GATCTCGGCCGGTGACCGCCGGCGGCGCCGGCCCGGCGCAGGGGCCGGCCGCGGTCGCCGCCACGCACGTCGAGGCGCAGCGCTGCGCGTCGACGCTGGTCGCCCTGGGCCGTGCCGGGCAGGCGGCCAGCGCCGACGAGCTCGGGTTCGTCGGGCTGCTGGTCGGCGAGGGTCGCGACGTGCGCGGTTTCGTCACCGCCGCCCTCGGTCCGGTCCTCGACTACGACGAGCGGCGCGGCACCGACCTGGTCGGGACGCTGCGCGCCTGGTTCGACGCGGGCGGGTCGCCGGCCCGGGCGGCCGAGGCGCTGCAGGTGCACGTCAACACCGTGACGCAGCGCCTCGAGCGGGTGGGCCGGCTGCTCGGCCGCGAGTGGTCCTCGCCCGACCGCGCACTGGAGGTGCAGCTGGCGCTGCGGTTGCACCGGCTGACCGGCTACGCCGCCCTCGGCTGAGCGGGCCCGTGCTCCCGGCTCAGCCCATCGTGCCGCCGCCGCTCGGGGAGACCGGCGGCAGTCCACCGGGGCTTCCCATGCGTCGGCCGCACCGGCGGCAGACCTTCTGGTCCGGGCCGTGCGATCGTCCGTCAGCGGGTGTGGTCCGGCACGTAGGAGTGGATCCCGAGGCGGCACGGGAGGGGCTGGCCGGTCACGGGTCGATGTCGGGCACCCTGCTCCCGCGTCGGACACGGCAGGAGGACCCCTCCTGAAGCCCCTCGCGGGCTCCGGGACGCCCTGGAGGGGGGCCACTACCCTGGACGGGTGCTGCCCGTCCCTCGCCGCCTGCCGGCGGACGAGTGGGCAGCGCTGTCGCAGGAGCACGCCGAGCGCGCTGACGCGCTGACCGCGGGCCACCGAGCCCGGCGGGCCACCGGCACGCGCCACCCCGTCGAGGACTTCCTCTACGAGTACTACAGCACCCGGCCGGTGCAGCTGCGCCGCTGGCACCCGGGTGCCGGGGTCGCCCTCCTGCCGGCCGCGCACGGCCCCACACCGCACGCGTCCTGGCGCTGGTACGCCACGGGGGACGACGGCGCGGTCGCGCTCGACCGCGTCGCCTTCCTGGCCGATCGCGGAGCCACCGTGGCCTTCGTCGCGCGACTGCTGGCGGCGACCGCGGCCCGGCCCGCGCACACCGGGTGCTTCGGGCTGCACGAGTGGGCGATGGTCTACCGGGACGACGAGCACCGGCACCCGCTGCCGCTGCGCCTGGGCCAGGCCGGCACGGACGCCGTCGTCGAGGCGCACCCGATCCGCTGCTCGCACTTCGACGCGTTCCGGTTCTTCACCCCGGCCGCCGTCGGCCGCAACCGGCTGCAGCCCACCCGCGCCACCCAGGTCGACCTGGAGCAGCCGGGCTGCCTGCACGCGACCATGGACCTCTACAAGTGGGCCTCCAAGCTCGGCCCCGCCGTCCCCGGCGACCTGCTGCTCGACTGCTTCGTGCTGGCGGCCGACGGCCGGGAGCTGGACATGCGCGCCTCGCCCTACGACCTGCGCGACGCCGGCTACGCGCCCGTCGCGATCGAGACGCCGGAGGGCAAGGCCGAGTACGTGGCCGCCCAGCGGGAGTTCGCCCGTCGGGGTGCCGAGCTGCGCTCGCGCCTGCTCGACGTCTGCGTGGGTCTGGTCGGCGGGGCCGGACGGGTCGCCGTCCTGGCTCACGGTTCAGGCTCCGGGCTCACGACCAGTGGTGAGCCCGGAGCCTGATCGACCAGCTCAGCTGATCATCATCGGGCGGAAAGGGACGGCGGCCGGGCTCAGGCCCCGTCGCGGGGTTGACCGGCGCCCACGCCGACCCCCCGGGCGGCCCGGTCGCGCACCTGCTCGACGGCGCGTCCGGGCACCGCCGTCCCGCCGGTGGGCGGTGGGGCGGAGCGCCGGCCGGCCCGTCGCTCCTGCAGCCGCGCCACCAGGCCGGCGATCCCGCCGGGGACGAAGAAGACGACGAGGATGAACAGCGTCCCGAGCAGGAACAGCGGCTCGGACAGCGGCACCCGTAGCCACGCCGGGAGATCCTGCACCGCGGGCGACTGGGCGAGGTCGGTGAGCCGGCTGTCCAGGTAGGTGTAGAGCACGCCGCCGAGCACGGCGCCCCACCGGCTGCCCGCCCCGCCGAGGACGACCATGATCAGCAGGCCCAGGGTGAAGTCGGCGGTGGTGACCCGCGGCGTGGAACCGCCGAGCAGCAGCAGGTGGACGACGCCGCCGAGGGCGGCCAGCAGGCCGGCGAGCACGAAGACCAGCAGCTTGAAGCGGTAGGGCTGCATGCCCAGCACCTCGACGCGGCGCTCGTTCTCCCGGATGGCCTGCCACACCCGTCCCGCACGCGAGCTGGTGACCCAGGCGGCGACCACGTAGACGAACACCAGGTAGGCCAGCGCCAGCCAGTACTTGTTCACCGTGTTGAAGACGCCGACGAACACGTCCGGGATCGGCTCCCGGCTGACCGCCAGCCCCTCCTCGCCGCCGGTGAGGCCGCCCGGGTCCTGCAGCACGATGATGGACCCGACCTGCGCGGTGGCCAGCGTCACCATGGCGAAGGCGATGCCCTCCACCCGCAGGGCCACCGCGCCGACGACCAGCGGCAGCAGGACGCCGACCGCAGTGGTCAGCGCGACCGCCGTGCCCAACCCCAGGCCGAACTCGGTGAGCGCCAGGTTGGCCGCGTAGGTACCCGCCGCGAAGTACAGCGCGTGCCCGAACGAGAGCAGGCCGGTGAAGCCGAACAGCAGGTCGTAGGAGAGCGCCACCCCGCCGAAGATCAGGCACAACGCCAGCAGCTGCAGCGTCCCGGGGCTGTTCAGCACCCCGTCGAACAGTCCGGGGATCTGCAGCGTCGAGTACGGCAGGAGCGCCAGGACGACGAATACGACGAGCGGTCCGAGCCGCCCCAGGTTCTTGCGGTTCATGCCACCCTCGCCGTCAGGCCGCCGGGACGGACCAGCAGGACCATCGCGAGCAGCAGGACGACCGAGAGGTCACCCACCCCGCTCGCCAGGTAGTAGTTCGCGAACTGCTGCACCAGCCCGACCAGGACGGCGGCCATGGCGGTGCCGGTGATCGAGCTCATACCGCCGATCACCACGACGATGAAGGCGAAGATCAGCAGCGAGGTGCCCTGCCCCGGCGAGATCGAGCCGAGGTAGACGCCCCCGAGTGCCCCCGCCAGCGCGGCGAAGGCGCCGCCGATCGCGAACACCAGCGTGAAGGCCTTGCGCACGTCGATGCCGAGGGCGGTCACCATCGACCGGTTCTCCACGCCGGCCCGGATCACCAGGCCGAAGCGGGTGAACCGGAGGAAGGCCAGCACCGCGACGAGGACGACGACGGCGGTGGCGATGAGCAGGAAACGGTCGTTGGGCACGTTGGCGCCCAGGATCGACGTCGTCCCCCGGGCGATCTCCGGCCGCGGGAAGGGGCGCGGGTCGGCACCCCAGATGGCCCGCACCAGCGCGACCAGGGCGAGGCTCAGGCCCACGGTGACCAGCACCTGCTCGATGTGCCGCTCGTACAGCGGGCGGATGAGCGCCAGCTCGATCAGCGCGGCGACGAACGTGCCGACGGCGACGCCGAAGGCCACCGCGTAGATGAACCCCCAGCCGGTGGCGCCTGCGCCGGGCAGGTTCTGCGCGGCCCACCAGGTGCCGTAGGACCCGATGGTCAGGAAGGCGCCGTGGGCGAAGTTGAGCACGCCCATCAGCCCGAAGATCAGGGACAGCCCGCTCGCGACGAGGAAGTACAGCGCCGCCAGGCCCAGCCCGGTGATCGTCAGCAGGACGACGGTACTCATGCGTGCGCACCTCCGCTCGGGGCGACGCCGAGCAGCTCCCGGGTGCGGTCGGGATCGGCCAGCAGCTCGGGCGCGGAGCCGGTCCAGGCCACCTGTCCCTGGTCGACGACGACCGCGTCGGTCGCCATCCGGCGGACGACGGTCAGGTTCTGCTCGACGAGCAGGATCGTCACCTCCTCGGCCGCACGGGCCAGCACGTCGGCGACCTCCGCGACCAGCAGCGGGGCCAGCCCCTTGGTGGGCTCGTCGACCAGCAGCAGCTGGTTGTCGTTGAGCAGCAGCCGGGCGATGGCCACCATCTGCTGCTGACCGCCGGACAGCGTCCCGGCCAGCTGCCGGCTGCGCGCCTTGAGCTCCGGGAACAGCTCGTAGACCCGGTCGTGGTGGTGGGCGGAGTCACGGCGCTCGGCGAGCGTGAGGTTCTCGGCCACGGTGAGCCCGCCGAAGACCTCCCGGTCCTCGGGCGCGTAGCCGATGCCGAGCCGGACGACGTCGTGCGTGCGCCGTCCCGACAGCGTGTGCGCCCGGCCGTCGCCGCCGGTGAACTCGATCGTGCCGGTGGAGGGCACCAGTCCCAGCACCGACTTCACCGTCGTGGTCTTCCCGGCCCCGTTGCGGCCGAGCAGCGCGGTGACCCCGCCGCGGCGGACGGTCAGGTCGACACCCTGCAGGATGTGGCTGCCCGACAGCCGGACGTGCACGTCGGCCATCCGCAGCAGCGGCGGCGGGGATCCCTCGATCACAGGGCATCCCCCAGGTATGCCTCCTGGACCGCCGGGTCGCTGGTGACCCGCGACGGGGTGTCCAGCGCCAGCAGCGCGCCGTGGTGCATCACGGCCACGCGATCGGCCAGGCCGAGCAGGACGTCCATGTGGTGCTCGACCATGAGCACGGTCTTGCCCTCCTCACGGTGCACGCCGGCGATCACCTCGGTGAGGCCGGCGACGTCCTCGATGCTCACACCGGCCATCGGCTCGTCGAGCAGCACCAGCGCCGGGTCGGTCGCCAGCAGGATGGCCAGCTCGAGCTTGCGCTTGTCGCCGTGGGACAGGGACCCGGCGAGGACCTGCGCGCGGGCGCCGAGCCCCACCCGGTCCAGCGCCCGGCCGGCCAGCTCGTGCGCCCGGTCGGCGGGACGGACCAGCTGCCAGGGCCGCATGCTGCCGCCCAGGCGGGCCTGCGCCGCCAGCCGCACGTTCTCCTGGACGGTCAGCCCGGCGAAGACGGAGCTGGCCTGGAAGGTGCGCCCGAGGCCGCGGCGGGCCCGGTCCGCGGGGCTGGCGCCGGTGATGTCGGCCCCGGCCAGCGTGATCGACCCGGACGTGACCGGGAGCAGCCCCGACAGCAGGTTGAACAGCGACGTCTTGCCCGCCCCGTTGGGGCCGATGACGGCGACGAACTCACCGGGGGCGACGTCGAAGGTGACGTCGGAGACGATCACCGCTCCGCCGATGGCGCAGGTCAGGCCGGCCACCTGCAGCACCGGCCCGCCCGCGGAGCGGGCGGCCGGTGCCGCGGCGGCGGAGCTGCCGGTCCGGGTGGACACCGGTACAGGTCCCCTCTCGGATCCGGTGGTCAGGGGGTGGCGACCGGCGGGGCGGTCGCCTCCGGGTCGAGGGTCTCGACCAGGACCGGGGCGAACTCACCGTTCTGCTGCTCCAGGCGGGCCTGGAACATCGGCTGCAGCAGCGCGTGGTCCTCCTCGCGGACGGTCAGCTCGCCCTTGACGCCGTCGAAGGTCCAGCCCTCGAGGGCGTCGATCATGGCGGTGACGTCGTCGCCGCCCTCCTCGACGGCTCGCACGATCATCTGCGCGGCGGTGCAGCCGTCGGGGGTGAAGATGTCGACGGTGCCGCCGGCCGCCTCGACCCGCTCGGCCATGGCCTGGCTGATCTCGTTGTCCACCGCCTCGGCGAAGAAGTGGGACAGGAAGTTCAGCTGCCCGGCCACCTCGTCGCCGTAGGTCGGGTAGGACGCCCGCAGGTCCAGGCCGGTGACCACGTTGGTGGCGTCGAAGACGCCCTGCTGGCCCATCGCCTGCCACATCGCCGGGGCGGTCTCCCCGGCCCACGCCACGAAGGTGAGGTCGGCACCGGCGTCGCGCGCCTGGGCGGCGAACGGGGTGAGGTCCGTGGCGCTGGTCGGCACCAGGAGCGGGGTGACGTTCGCTCCGCCCGCCTCGCCGAGGACGGCGGTGACGGCCGCGACGTTGGCCTGGCCGAAGGCGCTGTCCTGCGCGAAGACCAGGACGTCCTGGCCGGCCGGGTCGCCGATGAACGACTGCGCGGTCAGCACGTCCTGGTAGGTCTGCCGGCCGGAGCGGAAGGTGTTGTCGTTGATCCCGGTGATCGCGTCGGTCGCGGCCGGGCCCGAGATGAACAGGATGTCGTTCTGCTCCGCCAGCGGGGCCACCTGGGTGGCGACGCCGGAGGACGCCGACCCGGCGATGATCTGCACGCCCTGGCCGATGAGGTCGGTGACCTCGGCGACGGCCTTGGCCGGGTCGCCGGCGTCGTCGCGCTCGATGACCTCGATCGGCCGGCCGGCCACCTCGTTGGTGCCGTCGGTGACGTAGTCGAGGCAGGCCTCGAAGCCCTGCAGGTACTGCTCGCCGTAGGCGGCCAGCGGGCCGGAGATCGAGGTGACCAGGCCGACCTCGACCGGGGCGCCCTCCTCCTCGCCGCCTCCGCCACCGGAGCCACCGGCGGCCGTGGGGCTGCCGCACGCGGCGGTGGCCGCGAGAACCCCGGCCGCGGTCACGGCGAGCGCGGTGGTGCGGGAACGGGAACGCGACATGAGCGGACTCCTTCGGGTGTGCGGCGGTGCACGTCGGACGCCCAACCACCCGTGGGCAGGTGGGACACACCACACGGTAGGGAGTGACAGGAGCCATACCCATGTGGTCGGTCCCCACAGTCCGGGGCGCTCCGGTGGCGGCTCCCGACACTCCGGCGCCGCGACGCCCCACGCTGGCCGTGGGGTGCCAACGGGACGCCGTACCGTCACGGGGTGACTTCTGCACTTTCCGACGGCCGCCCCGGTCGGCGCGGCACCGACCGCTGGCTACGCCTCGACGGGACGACGAACACCCGCGACCTCGGCGGCCTGCCCACCGTCGACGGCAGGACGACGGTCCCCGGCCGGATCCTGCGCAGCGACAACCTGCAGACGCTCAGCGACACCGACGTCCGCCGGCTGGTCGAGGACATCCGGCTGCGCGAGGTCGTCGACCTGCGCACCACCGCCGAGGTCCTGTTGGAGGGCCGCGGCCCGTTGCGCGCGGTGCCCGCGGTGACCCACCGGCACTTCAGCCTGCTGCCCGAGCGCGGCCACCACACCGACGTGTTCGCCGCCGAGGAGGCCGACCTCCCCGATCTGCCGACCGACTGGGCCGAATCGGTACTGCCCCGGCAGGTGGCCGACAGCGACCAGGGCGAGCCGCCGGCGGTGCGCTCCTACCTGGGTTACCTCGCACACCGGCCCGACAACGTCCTCGGCGCGCTGCGGGCGCTGGCCGACGCCCCGGACGGGGCCACCGTGGTGCACTGCGCAGCCGGCAAGGACCGCACCGGCGTGGTGTGCATGTTCGCTCTGGCCGCGGCCGGGGTTCCGGACGACGACATCGTCGCCGACTACGCCATGACCGCCGACGTCATCGACGACCTGGTGGCCAAGCTGGCCACCTCGCCCACCTACGCCGAGGACATGGACCAGCACGACGTCGCCCGCCACACCCCCCGCGCGGAGACCATGGCCCGGCTGCTCGCCCTGCTCGACGAGCGGCACGGCGGCCCGCTCGGCTGGCTGAGCGAGCACGGGTTCGGCGCCGCGGAGCAGGCGGCGCTGCGCGCCCGGCTCCGCGAGTAGCGGAAAGGCCTGTCGCACCACCGAACGTCCGTCTGCGGGGATGGGCATGCCAGCAGGCTGTCGATGCGGACGCCGGGCGCCTCGGCATCGGCACCGGACCGGCGTCGAGGGTCGTGTCCGGGACGGTCCGTCCGCACCCGTTCGTCACGCGCGGCATGGACAGGGTCCCCTGCGCGTCAGAGCCCCGCATCGGACTCGTGCGGGGGGGTAGCAGGACACGCTCGACCTCGTTCTGACGATGCCGTACGGATCGTGCCCGCACGGCATCCGTCGCGTGCTGATCGGCGCGGTCGAGTACCGGGCGGACGTGACCGACGCCGGAGCCGGCACCGGCGGTCGAGGCACACCCTCACGTGTGCGGTGCGCGACCGACCGGCTGCCTCGGCTCGCCGAGCAACGGGGTCGGGGCACGAAGCGGCGCGTGGACAGGTGCGGCGGCCGTCACCGCCAGAGATGCGCCGTCCACGACGACGGTCACCGGCCCCTCGCCGCGCTCCAGCGTGACCGTGGTGCCCTCCTGCGTCGTCTCGACGCGGAGCAGCCTGCCGCGCCAGGTGACGTGGTAGGCGGTGCGCGAGAGCGAGGACGGCAGCAGCGGCGCGAGCTCGAGATCCTCGTGGTCCTCCCGCAGCCCGCCGAGACCGGCGACGAACGCCAGCCACGCCCCTCCCACCGCGGCCAGGTGCAGCCCGTGGGCGGTTCCGCCATGGACGTCGCGCAGGTCCACGAGAGCGCACTCCCGCAGGTAGCGCAGGGCGAGGTCGGGGTGCTGCGCCTGGGCGCACACGACCGCCTGGACGGCGGCCGAGAGGGAGGAGTCCCGGACGGTGCGCGCCTCGTAGTAGTCGAGGTCGCGCGCCACCTCCTCGGCCGTGAAGTCGTCGCGGCACCACCACAGCGCCAGAACGAGGTCGGCCTGCTTGAGCACCTGCCGCCGGTAGAACTTGGCGTAGTGCTGGTGATCCTGGACCGGGTAGGAGTCGTGCGCTTCCTCGAACCGCCACTCCCGGTAGGACGTGAAGTTCTCGTTCATCGGGTGCACGCGCAGGCCCTCGTCCCACGGGACGTGGACGGCCTCCGCCGCCGACCGCCAGGCGGAGGTCTCGGCGTGGTCCACGCCCAACTCCGACGCGCGCGCCCGCAGCCTCTGGCACGCGTCGGCGGCGCACAGGAGATTGCGTCGGGCCATGAGGTTGGTGAAGACGTTGTCGTCCACGACCCCGGTGTACTCGTCCGGCCCCGTCATGCCGAACAGGTGCCACCCGCCGGCCGCGTCCTCGTGGCCCATGGACATCCACAGCCGCGCCGTCTCGACGAGCACCTCCAGACCGCCGACAGAGTCGAGGTCGTTGCCCGTGACGTTCTGGTAGAGCCAGAAGGCGCGGGCGATGTCGGCGTTGACGTGCATCGCCGCCGTGCTCGCGGGCCAGTACGCGGAGACCTCGCGCCCGCTGATCGTGCGCCAGGGGAAGGACGCGCCCGTCAGGTCGAGCGTCTCGGCGCGCTCGCGGGCGAGGTCGAGCGTGGCGGAGCGCCACCGCAGCAGGCGTGCCGCCGCATCGGGGCGGAGCAGCGTCAGGGCGGGCAGGACGAACCCCTCGACGTCCCAGAAGGTGTGGCCGCTGTATCCCATGCCGGTGAGCCCCTTGGCGCCGACGGGGGCACCCGAGATGCAGGCGGCGGAGGAGAACAGCTGGAAGACGGTGTAGCGCAGCGCCTGCTGGAGCTCGGGGTCGCCGTCGACCTCGACGTCCGTCGTCGCCCACAGCTCGTCGAGTGCGGCACGCTGACCGGCGAGCAGACCCTCCCACCCGAGGTCGAGCGCGGAGCTCACGGCGGCCGATGCCTCTGCGACGAGGGAGTCGGGCCCGGCGTCGTGCGACCAGCTGTACCCGACGGCCTTGACGATCGTGAGGCTCTCGCCGGGGAGCAGGTCGGCGGCGACCGTGGTGACGACGTGGTGCTGGTCGACGGACGTGCTCACCCGCCCGCCGTCGAGCTCGTGGCCGACGGCGGCGGCGACCGTGATGCCCGACCCGCGCGTCCCCGACGCGAGGGCGCCACCGTTCACCGCGCGGACGTGGGCGAGCGGCTCGAAGGCATGGTCCAGGGCCGCGGCCACGCGGGGGTCGTCGTTGTCCACACCCGTCGGCGTCACTGCGCCGGAGACGAGCTCGGACCGCACGACGACGTGTGCGGGGCCGTCCAGGGCGCGGACCTCGTACCGCACGGCGCAGACCGACCGCTCCACGAGGGAGACGAGCCGCCGCGAGGAGAGCTCCAGCGACGTGCCCGACAGCGCGGTCCAGCGCATGCGGCGATCGAGCGTACCGGCACGCAGGTCGAGCGTGCGTTCGTGGACCTGCGGCCGGACGTCGCGCACGTCGAGCGGAACACCGTCGACGAGGAGGCGCAGCGGCGTGCCGTCGGCGACGGTGAGCATCGCCTGTCCTTCCTCGGGGTGCCCGTAGCCGAACTCCGGATAGGACAACGGATGCGTCTCGTAGACCCCGGACAGATAGGTACCGCGCGTGGCATGGGGCTCGACCTCGTCGAGCGTCCCCCGGATCCCGACGTAGCCGTTGGAGAGACCGAAGACCGACTCGGCAACGGCGAGCGTCTCGGAATCCACGTGCGGCTCGCGGACGAGCCACGGAGCGGTGTCGAAGGTCGGGGCGGCCACGCAACGTCCTCGTGTCGTCGGGGAACGGGACGGGCGTCCGGGGCGGCGTCCCGCTTCCTGTCCTACCGGTCAGCACTCCCCGGCGCGATCCGGGGCGGCGGACGTCCCGCCACAGGAGCACCTCGCGTCCTGATGGTGCGCCACCGGTTCGGCCACCTCCGCCACCGGCGGCCCGGATCTCGACCGGAGCCTGGGCTCGCTGCCCGCCGGGATGGCGCGCAGCAGCGGCGGTCCGGCGTCGCCAGGCCGACGCGGCCCGGAGCGGCCCTGTGACGGCTGGCAGGCCGGCGCTCCCCGGCCACTGACCCCACCGGCGGCCGGGACCGTGCCCGCCGCGCCGGCATCCTGCCGCGACGGATCCGGGGCGGTCCTGCCGCTGCTTCACGCCCCGGCGGCGTCCCGACCGTCGCGGCGGGCGTGCTTGTGCAGGTACATGTCCGTGTCGGCGGCGCGCAGCAGCGCGTCGGCGCGACCTCGCTCACCGCTGTGGACGGCGACGCCGACGCTGGTGCCGACGGTGACCTCGGTGCCCTCCAGCCGGAAGGACCCGGCGAAGCAGCCGAGCACCCGGGCGACGACGCGGTCGGCGTCCTCGGGGCGGGTGAGGGCCGGCAGCAGAACGGCGAACTCGTCGCCGCTGAGCCGGCTCACGGTGTCGCCCGGACGGATCGCGGCGCGCAGCCGGGCGGCGACCTGGCGCAGCAGCTCGTCGCCCGCGGCGTGGCCGAGCGAGTCGTTGACCGCCTTGAAGCGGTCGAGGTCGCAGAACAGCACGCCGACGTGCTGGTCGTGGGCGGTGGTGGCCAGCACCGCGCCGAGCCGGTCGAGGAAGAGGACCCGGTTGGGCAGCCCGGTGAGGGCGTCGTGGGTGGCCTGGTGCCGGACGGTCTCGAGCAGGCGGGCCCGCTGCAGCGCGGTCGCGGCCTGGTCGCCGACACCCCGCAGGCGGTGCAGCACGTCGCCGGCCAGGGCCGCCGGGGCGCGCCCGGCCGGCCAGCTGGCGGTGACCACGCCGAGGAAGGTGCGTCCGGCCAGGACGGGGACGGCGACGACGTCGGTGACCTGCAGGGCCTCCAGCAGGGTCCGGAGCAGCGGGCTGCTGGACTCCGGCCGCAGGAAGCGCGGTTCCCGGTCCGTCAGCATCCCGACCAGCTCCGGGACGTCCTCGGCGTGCAGGGTGGCGGCCTGCATGAGCGCGCGGCTCTCCTCGGCGGGATGCACCGTTGCGGCAGTGCGCAGGCATCCCGCGGCCGGATCCCACAGGAGCACCGCGGCGCTGTCGCAGCCGACGACGTGCGGCAGCGCCTCGGCCACCACGGAACACACGTTCCCGGCGTCGGTGGCGCCGGCGAGCTCGTGCGCCAGGGTCAGCAGCGTCCCGGCGCGGTCGGCTTCCTGCCGGGAGGTCTCCAGGGCGAGGAGCAGGTCGAGGGCGGCGGCGGCGTAGCCGGCATAGGCGGACAGCATCTGCCGCTCGTGGCCGAGGCCGCCGTCGCCGGGGCGGTACACCGCGGCCAGCCGACCGTGCACCCGCCGGGCCGAGGCGACGTCCACCGTGACGACGTGCGGGCCAGGGTCGGCGCCGGCCAGCAGCGTGGTGGCCAGGGAAGCCACCTGCGAGTCCGGCAGGCCGGCGCTGTGCACCAGCGCCGGGCCGCCGGCGGGGTCGGCCACGGCGAGCAGCCAGCCGGGGGCCAGCACCGCCTCGGCGGCCTTGTCGACGATCCGCTGCAGCACGGTCCCGACGTCCTCGCTGGCGACGAGGTCGGCGGCGGCCGACTGCAGGATGCGCAGCTGCTCCCGCAGGGCGTGCAGCTCCTGGGCGTCGACCTCGACCCGGCGCCGTCGGCCCAGCCGGCGCCGACGTTCCCACGTCACGTGGTACAGGCAGACCGGGTGCCCGTCGGACTCGCACTGGATGTGCACCAGCTCCGCCGGCGGCAGCCCGAAGATCGTCGGCACCGTGCCGATGAGGCCCTGTGCGTACTCACAGTTCAGCCGGGAGTGCCGGTAGCCCTCGTGCAGGCGGTAGCTGAGGGTCGCCGAGGTGGCGCCGGACTCGAGGACCTGCATGGTGGAGGTGGTCGAGAACTTGGCGACCGCGCGTGGGAGCTGCCGGTAGACCTGGCGCGGGGAGCCCATGGCCCGGACGAGCAGGACCAGGGCGGGGGTCAGCCCGAGGCCGAGGGCCTCCGAGCCGACGCGGAGCATCGTCTGCGGGTCGCCGAGCACCTCGGTGGCAGCGGCGAACAGCCGGATGCGGGTGTCGTAGCTGGTCCAGCGCGACGGCAGCTCGAGCTCGGCGGCGGTGTACGGGACGCCGGCGCGGCGCAGCACCGTCCCGACCGCCTCGTCGCCGGCGTGCTGGCGGACGTACCTCAGCAGCAGCCCGGTGGTGGCGCCGGACGTCTCCCGGGCTTCGGTCCACACGGCGCCGCTCATCGCCGGCCGCCCCATGCGCTCACGCCCGGTACATCGGCACCCACGGCCCTGGGGTTGAGCGGCGCACCTCGAACGGGGGGACCCGGCAGCGGAACCGAACGGGTCGGCGGCCGGTACGCCACGGGTGCGGTCCCGGTCCCGAGGGCGGACGACGACCACGGGGGTGGACCGCGACCCCGGTCACCGAACGGAGGCCGGGGTCGCGCGTCGTCCGCGAACGGCTCAGCGGACGGAGATCCCGCCGCCGTTCGCCATGGTCAGCAGCTCGTCGCGCATCGTCGGGCTGCTGGTGCGCGCCAGGGCGCGGTCGAGCGCCCGGCGCGTCCGCGCCGCCTGCCGACGCCGCCGCCAGCTGGAGGTCACGCTGTTCATCGGTCTCGCTGCCTTCTTCCGGTCTCGTGGAGGACTACACCCAGAGCAATGCAGGTGTGCCCGCCAGTATTCCGAAGGAAGCCAGGCAGACCACCGTTACACGGCTAAGGTTCTTCACTCCTGAGGGTGAGGTTCGACTCACCCCCGGCTCCTCTGCAGGCAGAAGGACCCCGTCCTCCTCACCGCTCCCACACTCGCGGCGAGCCTCTGGACGGGGCCGGCGGCGAGGGGGCAGAGGGGTCCTTCTTCACCCGACGGCGAGCTCCCCGCGCGCCGCCTCCCGGGCGGCGTGCGGGTCGTCGGTCAGCAGCGCCGCCTCGGCAGCCCGCCGGCAGGCGTCGGTGCCGACGACGGCCAGCCGGGCACCGACGCCGGCGACCGACGACGCGGCGCAGGACAGCGAAGTGACGCCGAGGCCGACGAGGACACAGGCCAGCAGCGGGTCGGCCGCGGCTTCCCCGCACACCCCGACCGACCGGCCGGTGCGGCGGCCCGCCTCGGCGGTGACCTGCACCAGGGCCAGCAGGGCCGGCTGCCAGGGGTCGGTCAGGTCGGCGAGGTCGGCGGAGAGCCGGTCGGCGGCCAGGGTGTACTGCGACAGGTCGTTGGTGCCGATCGACAGGAAGTCGACGTGCTGCAGCAGCCGGTCGGCCATCAGCGCCGCCGACGGCACCTCGATCATCACGCCCGGGACCAGCCCCCGGGCGCGCACCCGCGCGCCGAAGGACACTGCCTCCGGCACGGTCGCCACCATCGGGGCCATCACCCACGGCCGGGCGCCGGTGCGCCGGGCGGCCTCGGCGATCGCGTCGAGCTGGCGCTCGAGCAGCCCCGGGTCGCGCCGGGCCACCCGCAGGCCACGCACCCCGAGGGCCGGGTTGGCCTCGTCCGGCGGAGTGGCGAAGGCCAGCGGCTTGTCCGATCCGGCGTCCAGGGTCCGGACGACGACCCGCTGCCCGGGGAAGGCCTCGAACACCTCGGCGTAGCCGCGCGCCTGCTCCTCCACCGACGGCTCCTCCGCACGGCCGAGGAAGGCCAGCTCGGTCCGCAGCAGGCCGACCCCCTCGGCGTGCGCCGCCGCCGCAGCCCGGGCGCCGGCGCCGTCCTGGACGTTGGCCAGCACCTTGATCTCGAGCCCGTCGCGGGTGCGACCCGGCCCGCGGTAGCCGGCGAGCGCCGCTGCGGCCGCCTGCGCGGCCTCCACCCGGGCGCGCGCCTCGTCCGGGTCCGGGTCGACGGTCACCGTGCCGCGCTCGCCGTCGAGCAGCACGGTGGCGCCCTCCGGGACGTCGTCCAGGCCGCCGACGGCGACCACGCAGGGCAGCCCCAGCTGGCGGGCGATGATCGCGGTGTGGCTGGTCGTGCCGCCCAGGCGGGTGGCCAGCCCGGTGATGCGCGTGGGGTCCAGCCCTGCGGTGTCGGCCGGCGCGAGGTCCTCGGCCAGCAGCACCGAGGGCTCCTGCGGGCTGGGCACGCCGGGCTCCCCCTGCCCGGTGAGCTGGGCGACGATCCGGTCGCGGACGTCGCGGACGTCGGTCACCCGCTCGGCCATGAGCCCGCCGAGGCCGGTGAACAGGTCGACGAACTGCTGGGCGGCCTGCACGGTCGCGACGGCGGCGGGCGACCCCGCGTCGATGCGCTGCTCGACCGCCGAGAGCAGGCCACGGTCGCGGGCCAGGCCGGCCGTGGTGGCCAGCACCTCCGCGCTCACCCCGGTCGCCGCTCCGGCCCGCTCGGCGAGGCGGTCGGCGACCAGCCGGGCGGCCGCGGCGAAGCGCTCCTTCTCCCCCGCGCGCTCCTCCTCGGCCACCACGGCGCCGTCGTCGGCGGGGAGCACGACGGTGCCGGACGGGCGCACCACCGGTCCCCAGGCCACCCCGGGGACGACGGGGGTGCCGGGCAGCACCACCGGACCCTCGGCGGTCGGCAGGGCGGCGGTTCCGGGAGCGGTGGTGGACATGGGACCTCCCACAGGGGTCGGTGGCCGTCGGGTGACGAGCGGGTGGACGCCGTCGTCCGCCGGTGACCAGAGTCACGAAGAGGTGTTGACTTGTCAACGTATCGGACGTAGAACAACACCAACACAACGGCGAAACCACATGTTCGGGCAACCGGCGAGGAGGTGCGGGTGTACGCCGAGGAACGCCAGCAGACGATCGCCGGGCTGGTCGCCGACCGCGGTCGGGTCTCGGTGACCGCCCTGGCCGAGGAGTTCGGGGTCACCACCGAGACGGTGCGCCGCGACCTCGCCGTCCTCGAGCGCGCCGGGATGCTGCGGCGCGTGCACGGCGGCGCCGTCCCCGCCGGCGCCCTCACCTACGTGGAGACCGCGCTGGGCGAGCGGCACAGCACCCGCAGCGAGCAGAAGCGCAAGATCGCTGCGGCCGCGCTGGACCTGCTGCCCGGCTCTGACGGCAGCCTGCTGCTCGACGGCGGCAGCTCCACCGCGGCACTGGCCGAGGTCCTCCCCGGCGACCGACGGCTGCTCGTGGCCACCCACTCGGTACCGCTCGCCGCGCGGCTGGCCACCTCCCCCGGCGTCGACCTGCACGTGCTGGGCGGTCGGGTCCGCGGCATCACCCAGTGCGCCGTGGGCGAGCGGGCGGTGAACGCGCTCGCCGACCTCCGGGTCGACGTCGCCTTCCTCGGCACCAACGGCATCACCCCCGAGCACGGCTTCACCACGCCCGACGAGGCCGAGGCCTCGGTGAAGCGGGCGATGATCCGCGCCGGGCAGCGGGTGGTCGTGCTGGCCGACAGCAGCAAGCTCGGCCGGGAACACCTCGTCCGCTTCGCGACGGCGGCCGACGTCGACGTGCTGGTCACCGACGCCGAGGCCGCGCCGGCCGACCTCGCCCGCCTGGAGGACGCCGGGATCGAGGTCGTGACCGCATGAGCCAGCACCGGAGCCACCGCATCGTCACCCTCACCGCCAACCCCAGCCTGGACCGGACGCTCTCGCTGCCCGGCCCCCTGTTGCGCGGGAGCGTCACCCGCCTGGCGCCGAGCTCCACCGAGCCGGGCGGGAAGGGCGTGAACGTCGCCCGCGCGGTCGCCGCCGCCGGTGGGGACGTCGTTCCCGTGCTGCCCGCGGCCCCCGACGACCCGATCGTCCGAGCCCTGCACGAGCTGGGCCTGCCGATCGTCTCGGTGCCGGTCGCCACGCCCGTGCGCACCAACTACACGCTGGCCGAGCCCGACGGGACCACCACCAAGCTCAACGAGCCCGGTGCCGCGCTGGACGCCACGGCCCGCGACGCCCTGAGCGCCGCGCTGCGCGAGCACGCCGAGGGCGCCCGCTGGGTGGTGCTGTCGGGCTCGCTGCCGCCGGGCACCCCGGTCGACTGGTACGCCGACCTGGTGCGCTCACTGCGCGACACCGGTGCACGGATCGCCGTCGACACCTCCGAGGCGCCGCTGCTGGCGCTGCTGGCCGCGGGCCCGGACGTCGCGCCCGACCTGCTCAAGCCCAACGCCGAGGAGCTCGCCCAGCTCTCCGGGGTGCCCGAGGCGCATCTGACCACGAACCGCGCCGCCGCCCTGGCCGCCGTCTCGGCGCTGCACGAGCGCGGGGTGGCCGAGGTGCTGCTGACCCTGGGCGCCGACGGCGCGCTGCTGTCCTGCGCCGAGGGCGTGTGGTCGGCCGCCCCGCCGCGGATCGTCGTCCGCAGCACCGTCGGCGCCGGCGACTGCAGCCTGGCCGGCCACCTGCTCGCCGACCTCGCCGGCGCCGGGCCCGCCGAACGGCTGCGCAGCGCCGTCGCCCACGGCGTGGCCAGCGCATCCCTCCCCGGTTCCGCCGTCCCCACCCCCGAGCAGGTGGCCGCCCTCGACGTCGAGGTCGCCACCGTCCGCACCGTCGGCCTGCCCGGCACCAGCACCGCACCGCGCACCACCGTCGCGGCCGCCGGCCGCGACGTCCGCTGACGCCTCCCGGAGAGGGACGCCATGCCCGCCCTGATCACCCCCGACCTGGTGGCGCTCGACGCCGACCTGGGTTCCGACAAGAACACGGTCGTCCGCCGGCTCGCCGGGCTGGTCGCCGGCGCCGGCCGGGCCACCGGCGCCGACGCCCTCGCCGACGACGCCCTCGCCCGTGAGGCCCAGGCCGCCACCGGCCTGCCCGGCGGCATCGCCATCCCGCACTGCCGCTCCGCCGCGGTGACCGAGGCCTCGCTGGCGTTCGCCCGGCTGGACCCGACGGTCGACTTCGGCGCGCCCGACGGCCCCGCCGACCTGGTGTTCCTCATCGCCGCGCCGGCGCACGGCGACGCCGACCACCTGACGCTGCTCACCGCGCTGGCCCGCGCGCTGGTGCGCCCGGAGTTCGTCGCCTCGCTGCGCTCGGCCGGCTCGGCCGACGAGGTGGTCCGGCTGGTGCAGGAGGTCGTCTCCCCCGAGCCGGCCGCCGCTCCCGCCGCCCCCGCGGCGTCGGACGCCGCGAGCTCGTGCGCAATGGTCGTAGTGGAG
>NZ_SPQN01000083.1 GCF_004571065.1 Geodermatophilus sp. DF01-2 | reverse complement strand
CCCGCCCAGGACGACGGCGATGGACAGCAGCTGCAGGTAGGAGGAGTCCGCGGGCAGGCCCACGATCGGCCCCAGCACGGGGGCCAGGACGATGAGGCACCCGGCGAGCACGGCCCCGACCGCGGCGTCCCTGCTGGTGCCGCTGCTGGTCTGGCTCGCGGCCGGCCCGCGCGGCCCCCGCCGGAGAGGCGCCGAGGTGGCCGACGGCACGCCCGCTCGCCAGGCGGGGGAGAGGGCCGACCGTGTTACGGTGGTCTCCCGTGGATCGACCGCATGGCAGGCGTGACTACGACTACGGGGCAAGGGGTCTCCTCCACAACTCCCAGCCGACGAAGTTCGTCTTCGTCACCGGCGGAGTTGTCTCCTCTCTCGGCAAGGGCCTGACGGCCAGCTCCCTGGGGGCGCTGCTGTCCAGCCGTGGCCTGCGGGTCACCATGCAGAAGCTGGACCCGTATCTCAACGTCGACCCCGGGACGATGAACCCGTTCCAGCACGGCGAGGTCTTCGTGACCGAGGACGGCGCGGAGACCGACCTCGACATCGGGCACTACGAGCGCTTCCTCGACACCGACCTGACCGGCCGGTCGAACGTGACCACCGGCCAGGTGTACTCCGACGTCATCGCCAAGGAGCGGCGCGGTGAGTACCTGGGCGACACCGTCCAGGTCATCCCGCACATCACCAACGAGATCAAGGCGCGGATCATGGCCGCGGCCGGGTCGGGTGGGGGATCCGATCGCGTGGACGTCGTGATCACCGAGGTCGGCGGCACCGTCGGCGACATCGAGTCACTGCCCTTCCTCGAGGCCGCCCGCCAGGTGCGCCACGAGATCGGCCGGGACAACTGCTTCTTCCTGCACATCTCGCTGGTGCCCTACATCGCCCCCTCGGGCGAGCTGAAGACCAAACCGACGCAGCACTCGGTCGCCGCGCTGCGCAACATCGGCATCCAGCCCGACGCGCTGGTCTGCCGGTCGGACCGGGAGATCGGCACCGGGCTCAAGCGCAAGGTCAGCCTGATGTGCGACGTCGACGCCGAGGGCGTCATCTCCTGCCCCGACGCGCCGTCGATCTATGACATCCCCAAGGTGCTGCACCGGGAGGGCCTGGACGCCTACGTCGTCCGCCGGCTGGGGCTGCCGTTCCGGGACGTCGACTGGACCGTGTGGGGCGACCTGCTCGACCGGGTGCACGCGCCGAAGCAGACGGTCACGATCGCGCTGGTCGGCAAGTACATCGACCTGCCGGACGCCTACCTGTCGGTGACCGAGGCGCTGCGGGCGGGTGGGTTCGCCCATCGCAGCCGGGTGGAGATCCGCTGGGTGCCCTCCGACGACTGCCAGACCCCCGAGGGCGCCGAGCGGGCGCTGGCCGGCGCCGACGGCGTCTGCGTCCCCGGCGGGTTCGGAGTGCGCGGCATCGAGGGCAAGCTGGGCGCGATCCGGCACGCGCGGGTCAACGGCGTCCCACTGCTGGGGCTGTGCCTGGGCCTGCAGTGCATGGTCATCGAGGCGGCGCGCAACCTGGCCGGGCTGCCCGAGGCCAACTCCGCCGAGTTCGACCCCGACACCCCCGACGCGGTCATCGCGACGATGGCCAGCCAGGTCGACGTCGTCGCAGGAGCTCGGGACATGGGCGGCACGATGCGGCTGGGCAGCTACCCGGCGACCCTGCAGAAGGGCTCGGTCGTCGCCCGGGCCTACGGCGCGACGGAGATCACCGAGCGGCACCGGCACCGCTACGAGGTCGCCAACGCCTACCGCGACCGCATCGGCCAGGCCGGGCTGGTGTTCTCCGGCACCTCCCCGGACGGCCTGCTGGTCGAGTTCGCCGAGCTGCCCCGCGAGGTGCACCCCTTCTTCGTCGGCACCCAGGCCCACCCCGAGCTGAAGAGCCGCCCCACCCGGCCGCACCCGCTGTTCGCGGCGTTCGTGCAGGCGGCGATCGACTTCTCCGAGTCCGCGCGGTTGCCGGTGCCGGTCGACGAGGCCGAGAAGGTGGGGATCTAGTGACCGAGCTCGCGAGGTCACTAGAGAGCAGAGCAGCGACGGCCGTCAGGATGACGCGCGCCAGCGAGGAGGACTGGTGACCGAGCTCGCGAGGTCACCAGAGAGCAGAGCACCGACGGCCGTCAGGACGACGAGCGCCAGCGAGGAGGACTGATGACCGAGCTCGCGAGGTCACTAGAGAGCAGAGCACCGACGGTCATCAGGACGACGAGCGCCAGCGAGGAGGACTGATGACCGAACCCGCCCGGCCGGGGGAGTACACGGTCCTGGCCACCGAGACCCTCCACGAGGGCCGCATCATCACCCTCGTCAAGGACACCGTCGCCATGCCCGGTGGCGGTGACAGCGTCCGCGAGGTCGTGCGGCACATCGGCGCCGTGTGCGTCGCCGCCGTGGACGACGAGGAGCGGATCGTGATGGTCCGCCAGTACCGGCACCCGGTCGGCGGCTACCTGTGGGAGCTGCCCGCCGGGCTGCGCGACGCCGACGGGGAGGCCCCGCTGGCCACCGCCCAGCGCGAGCTGGCCGAGGAGGCCGGCCTGGCCGCGGAGCGCTGGTCGCTGCTGGCGAACAGCTACAGCACGCCGGGCTTCTGCAACGAGCAGGTCCTCGTCTACCTCGCCGAGGGGCTGTCCGCGGCCGACCGGCCGGAGGGCTTCGTCGTCGAGCACGAGGAGCTGGACATGACCGTCGAGCGCGTGCCGCTCGACGAGGCGGTGCGGCGGGTGTTCTCCGGCGCGATCCGCAACTCCTCGGCGGTCATCGGCGTCCTGGCCGCGGCGCAGATCCGGGCCACCGGCCCGCAGCTGCGCCCGGCCGAGTAAGGACCCCCTCGCCCCCCGCCATGGAAGGACCCCGTCCTCCTCACCCCTCGCACGCTCGGGGTGAGCCTCGGGACGGGGCCTGCGGCGGAACCCTGCGAGGTCAGCCGATGACGACGGCGTCGGAGGTACCCACCTGCACCCAGCGCAGCACGCCGAAGATGTCGGGCACCTCCTCCTCGAGCCAGAAGACGTAGGGGACGCCGGGCGTCAGTCCGGCGAAGGCGACGTTCACCGGCTCGCAGTCGGCGGGCTGGGCGGCGATCTGCACCGGCGGCTCGGGCTGGCGGCCGGGGACCAGCTGCTGGCTGACCGCCTGCACCCGGTACCGCCGGACGTCGGCGTGCCCGTCGGCCTGCCAGCTGACCGTGGCCGAGCCGGGGCCGGGGACCACGCCGGGAACGATCTGCCGCGGGTTGGCGTAGCCGCCGCACGGCGCCTCGGGCACGTGCAACTCGGGTCGGACGCCCTGGGGCACGCCCGGTTGGACCGCGACCTCGATCTGCCGGGGCCGGGGGATCGCCACGACGCTTCCCGGCGGGACGACGGCCGGCGCCGGCGGTGGGGGAGCGACGACCATGACTCGGTCGGGGAGCGCGGCCGCCGGCGCAGGGACGGCGGGCAGCGGCGTCCGCGCACCGGTCACCGTCGCGGCGACCTCGGTGACCGGCCCGCTGAGCGCGATCAGCCCGACCGCCGCCACCGCGGCGACCGTGCCGGCGCCGCGCCGCCGTCGTCCCCGTCCTGCCACGTGCGCCTCCCGTCGTCCCACCCGTCATCGGCGGTCCCACGGGACTCCTCAACCCCAACCGGCACCGGTCTCACCCGCTGCGGGGACGAGGGAGCCCGAGGCGCTCCATCTCCACCGCCGCCAGCGCCCGGGTGGCGGCCCGCCACGCGTGCGCGGTCCCCGGCGGGAGCGCGGCCAGCCGGGAGAGCGGTGCGGTGGCCAGCGCCCGGGCCGCGAGCACGTCGGGGTGTGTCGCGACGAGCCGGCGGCGGCCCCCTACCCGGTCGCCGCCGCCGCCCGCCCGCCCGGGCGGCGCCTGCCGCGTCTGCTGTGGACCTGCGGTCGCCTCCGCCTACACTCCGCGCGAGGCGCGCCCCCACCGGGGAGGCCCACGAGGCGGTGGGACGCCGGTCACCCTCGCAGACGTCCCGCCGGGACCAGGAGAGCGGACGATGCGGGTCGGGGTTCCCCGAGAGGTCAAGAACCGGGAGTACCGGGTGGCGCTCACCCCCGCCGGGGTGACCGAGCTGGTGCGGGCCGGACACACGGTGCTCGTCGAGCAGGGCGCAGGGGAGGGCTCGTCCATCCCGGACGCCGACCTCACCGCCGCCGGGGCGACCATCGTGGCCTCGGCCGACGACGTGTGGGCCGACGCCGACCTGCTGCTCAAGGTCAAGGAGCCGGTCGCCGAGGAGTACGGGCGGCTGCGCGCGGGGCAGACGCTGTTCACCTACCTGCACCTGGCCGCGTCGAAGGAGTGCACCGACGCCCTGGTCACCTCGGGCACCACGGCGATCGCCTACGAGACGGTGCAGACCGCCGACGGCGCCCTGCCGCTGCTCGCGCCGATGTCGGAGGTCGCCGGCCGGATGGCGCCCCAGGTCGGCGCACACAGCCTGGAGCGGGCCCACGGCGGCCGCGGCGTGCTGCTCGGCGGGGTCTCCGGCGTCTACGCCGCGAAGGTCGTCGTCATCGGCGCCGGCGTGTCCGGCATGAACGCCGCCGCGATCGCACTGGGCATGCAGGCCGAGGTCGTCGTCCTCGACCGGGACGTCGACAAGCTGCGCGCCGCCGACCGCATCTACCGGGGGCACCTGCAGACGGTGGCCTCCAACGCCTACGAGGTCGAGCGCGCCGTCCTCGACGCCGACCTGGTGATCGGTGCGGTGCTCGTGCCCGGTGCGAAGGCGCCGACGCTGGTGAGCAACGAGCTGGTGAGCCGGATGAAGCCCGGGTCGGTGCTCGTGGACATCGCCGTCGACCAGGGCGGCTGCTTCGAGGACACCCGGCCCACCACCCACGACGACCCGACCTTCCGGGTGCACGGCTCGGTCTTCTACTGCGTGGCCAACATGCCCGGCGCCGTCCCGAACACGTCCACCCACGCGCTCACCAACGTGACCCTGCCCTACGTGATGGCCCTGGCCAACGAGGGCACCGTTGCCGCCGCGCGGGCCGACCCGGCGCTCGCCCACGGGGTGAACGTGGTCGACGGCCAGGTGGTGCTGCCGGAGGTCGCCGAGGCGCACGGGATGACCGCCGTCCCCCTCGAGGAGGTGCTCGCCTGACCGCGCCCTCCACCACCTCGGACGTCGGGCGGGTGGTCACCGGCTACCTCGACCACCTGACCGTCGAGCGCGGCCTGGCCGCCAACACGATCTCCTCCTACCGGCGCGACCTGCGCCGCTACACCGAGTTCCTGGAGGCCGCCGGGGTGCGCGGGTTGGGCGAGGTCGCCGAGTCCGACGTCGCCGGGTTCCTCGCCGCGCTGCGACAGGGGGACGGCGACCACCCGCCGCTGTCGGCCACGTCGGCGGCGCGGGCGGTGGTCGCCGTCCGGGGGCTGCACCGCTTCGCGCTGCTCGACGGCCTGGTGCCCGACGACGTGGCGCACGAGGTGCGCCCGCCCGCGCCGGCGCGGCGGCTGCCCAAGGCGATCCCGGTGGAGTCGGTGGTGGCGCTCATCGAGGCCGCCGGCGCGCCGGAGGGGCCGCGGGGACTGCGCGACCGGGCGCTGCTCGAACTGCTCTACGGCACCGGCGCGCGCATCTCCGAGGTGGTCGGGCTGGCCGTCGACGACCTCGACCGCGGCCAGGCCTGCGTGCGGCTGACCGGCAAGGGTGGCAAGCAGCGCGTGGTGCCGGTCGGGTCGTACGCGCTGAAGGCGGTGGAGGACTACCTCGTCCGGGCCCGCCCCGCGCTGGCCGCGGCCGGCCGGACGGGGGTGCGCGGCGGCGCGCTGTTCCTCAATGCCCGCGGCGGGTCGCTGTCGCGGCAGAGCGCCTGGACGATCCTGCGGACGGCGGCCGAGCGGGCGGGCGGGGCGGGTGGGGTGGACCTGGTCGACTCGGTCTCGCCGCACACGCTGCGGCACTCCTTCGCGACCCACCTGCTCGACGGCGGCGCCGACGTCCGTGTGGTGCAGGAGCTGCTCGGCCACGCCTCGGTGACCACCACGCAGGTCTACACGCTGGTGACCGTCGACCGGCTGCGCGAGGTGTACGCCAGCAGCCACCCCCGAGCGCGGACCTGACAGCCGTTCACCCGGAATCTCGGCGTTTCCTGCTAACGAGTTCGGCTGGATGTGGCGGCTGTGTTGTCACAGGTCGCCAAGTCGACACGACATGCGGCGTGCCTCCTCGGTCAGCCGTGTTGATCTCCCTACCGTCAGTCCATCCCGCGCGGCAGAACGGCTGACCGCACCCGGTGCCAACCGGCGGGCACGAGGTGGAGGACACGACAGCGATGGCGATCCGAGGGGACGCGGCCGGTCCGGCAATCGCGCTCCCGACCGACCCCGAGCCCGAGATGGGTGCCGCCGCCTCGCGGCTGGACCCGGCCCGCGCGCGCATGCGCCGGCTGCCGGACCCCGAGCCGCTGGCGAAGCACGGTCCCGCCCGCATCGTCGCGATGTGCAACCAGAAGGGCGGCGTCGGCAAGACGACATCGACCATCAACCTGGGTGCCGCGCTGGTGGAGTACGGCCGCAAGGTCCTGCTCATCGACCTCGACCCCCAGGGTGCGCTGTCGGTGGGCCTCGGCGTCCCGGCGCAGAACCTCGACCGGACCATCTACAACGCCCTCATGGAGCGGCGGACCTCGCTGCGGGACGTGCGGGTGCCCACCGACATCGCCGGCCTGGACCTGGTGCCGAGCAACATCGACCTCTCCGCCGCCGAGGTCCAGCTGGTCAGCGAGGTGGCGCGCGAGCAGACGCTGCTGCGGGTGCTCGCCGACGTCCGTGAGGAGTACGACTACATCCTCATCGACTGCCAGCCCTCGCTGGGCCTGCTCACGGTCAACGCGCTGACCGCCGCGCAGGGCGTCGTCATCCCGCTGGAGTGCGAGTTCTTCTCGCTGCGCGGCGTGGCGCTGCTCGTCGACACGATCGAGAAGGTCAAGGAGCGGCTGAACCCGGACCTGGAGATCTCCGGGATCCTCGCCACGATGTACGACGCGCGCACGGTGCACTGCCGCGAGGTGTTCAGCCGGGTCGTCGAGGCCTTCGGCGACACCGTCTTCCAGACCGTCATCCAGCGGACCGTGCGCTTCCCGGAGACCACGGTCGCCGGTCAGCCGATCACCACGTGGGCGCCGACGTCCTCGGGCGCATCGGCCTACCGCGACCTGGCCAAGGAGGTCCTCGCACTGTGACGCGTCGTCCCGTCCTCCCCGGCGCGGCGGAGCTGTTCCGCCGCACCGACGCCGCCCCGGCGCCGGAGGTCACCGAGCTGCCGAGCATCAGCGCCACGGTGAGCTCCCCGGCGCTGCGCGGCGGGGCGCGCCGCGGCGAGCCGACCGCGGCCGAGACGACCGCGCCACTGACGCTGGTCCCCGGCGGTGCGGACGGCGCCGACCCGCTCGCCTCCTTCCGGACGCCGCCGGCGCCCACCGCCGTGCCGGTGCGCCCCACCCGCGGCCGGGCCCAGCGCACCGAGCGGACGCGGCACGACGAGAAGATCACCGTCTACATCTCCGCCGAGGAGCTGCTCGCTCTCGAGGGCGCGCGGCTGTCGCTGCGGGCCGAGCACGGCGTCGCGGCCGACCGCGGCCGGATTGTGCGCGAGGCGATCAACGTGCTGCTGGCCGACCTGGACGAGCGCGGGGAGGAGTCCGTGCTCGTCAACCGCCTCAAGGCCCGCTGAGCGGAGGCCTCCTACCCTCGGCAGACGTGAAGGTCGACCCGGCGGTCGCCGAAACGGTGCCGACGGGGCGGTTCACCGTCCGGCTGAGCAACTTCGAGGGCCCGTTCGACCTGCTGCTGCAGTTGATCGGCAAGCACCAGCTCGACGTCACCGAGATCGCGCTGTCGACGGTCACCGACGACTTCATCGCCCATCTGCGGGCGCTCGGCGACGGGCTCGACCTCGACCAGGCCAGCGAGTTCCTCGTCGTCGCGGCCACGCTGCTCGACCTCAAGGCCGCCCGGCTGCTGCCCGCCGCCGAGGTCGAGGACGACGAGGACCTCGAGCTGCTCGAGGCCCGCGACCTGCTCTTCGCCCGACTGCTGCAGTACCGCGCCTACAAGCAGGCTGCCGCCTTCCTCCGGGAACGGGAGGCCGGCGCCGTCCGCCGGTACGCCCGGGACGTCGCGCTCGAGCCCCGCTTCGCCGACCTGCTGCCCGAGGTGCTGCTCGGCGTGAGCGCCGAACAGTTCGCCGCGCTGGCCAGGAAGGCGCTCACCCCCAAGGTGCCGCCGTCGGTCGGCGTCTCCCACCTGCATGCGCCGCCGGTGACCGTCGCCGAGCAGCTGCTGCTGGTGCGCAACCAGCTCCTCGACGCCGGGACGGCGACCTTCCGGGCGCTGACCGCCGACTGCGGACACACCCTCGAGGTGGTCGCCCGGTTCCTCGCGCTGCTCGAGCTCTACCGTCAGCAGCGGGTGACCTTCGAGCAGCTCATCCCGCTCGGGGAGCTGCACGTGCGCTGGACCGGAGGCGGCGACCCCGGACCGGACGAGGCCGACGCGGACGGGGAGTACACGTGAGCGAGGAGGAGCGGCCACCCATCTCCTGGGACGCGCTGGCCGCCGAGCTCGCCGCCACCCGGGAGGAGGCCGAGGAGCGCGACGGCGCCGACCCCGCCACGTGGGACGCCGTCGCCGCCGAGCTGGCCGCCCGCGTCGCCGAGCGGCCGGTGCCGGTGGCCGAGCCGGCGCGGGTCGAGGAGCCGGCGCCGCTGGCCCCACCCGTGGTCGTCGTCCCGGCACCCGAGCCGGAGCCCGAACCCGAACCCGAGCCGGAGTCCGACCTCGACCCCGCCGTGCTGCGCGGCGGGCTGGAGGCGCTGCTGTTCGTCGTGGACACCCCGGTCGACGAGGAAACCCTGGCCGGCGCGCTGCGAGCACCCGTGCCGCAGGTACGCAGGGAGCTGGCCGCCCTCGCCGCCGACAGACCCTCGCCGTCATCGCCTACCGGCAGCCGGTGACCCGCGCCCGGGTGTCGGCGATCCGTGGCGTCGGGGTGGACGGCGTCATGCGCACGCTCGTCTCCCGCGGGCTGGTGCACGAGGTCGGCACCGACCCCGACAGCGGCGGCGGGCTGTACGCGACGACCCCGTTGTTCCTCGAGCGGTTGGGGCTGACCGGCCTCGACGAGCTGCCGGAGCTGGGCCCGCTGCTGCCCGAGGCGTCGTCCGTGCTCGACGAGCACCCCGACGCCTGATGACGGACCCCCTGCCCCCCGCCACTCGCAGGCTCGCGGCGGGACCCTGCACGGGCCGTCGTCCTACCGGACGACCCCGCGGCCAGTAGCCGTTCCCCTGACGAGCCGAGCCGCTGCCCGTGTCCCGGCCGGGACCCTCCGGGTCCGCGACCGGCCCACCGGCGTCCCGCGGGCCGGGTGGGAGACTGGACCCGATGGACACCGCCCGGCACGACGACGCGACTCCCGGCCCCGACGAGGGCTGGCCGGAGGAGATAGAGCTCGCCCCCCTCCACCCGGCCGACCGCGACCGGCCGGACGACGCCGCGCGAGAGGGTGAGCGGCTGCAGAAGGTCCTCGCCCGCGCCGGCGTCGGCTCCCGCCGCGTCGTCGAGAACATGGTCGACCAGGGCCGGATCAGCGTGAACGGGCGAACCGTGACCGTGCAGGGCATGCGGGTCGACCCGGAGCGGGACCGCATCGCCGTCGACGGCGTCCGCATCGAACTGCGCGACGACCGGGTCACCTACGCGCTCAACAAGCCGGCCGGGGTCATCACCGCGATGAGCGACGACCGCAACCGGCCGACCGTCGGCGACATGGTCGGCGACCTGGCGCCCGGGCTGGTGCACGTCGGCCGCCTGGACCAGGACACCGAAGGCCTGCTGCTGGTGACCAACGACGGCGAGCTGGCCCACCGGCTGGCGCACCCGTCCTACGAGGTCCGCAAGACCTATCTGGCGCAGGTGTCGGGCAGCGTCCCGCGCGACATGGCCCGCCGGTTGCGCGCCGGGGTCGGGCTCGAGGACGGCCCGGTCAAGGTCGACTCGTTCAAGGTGGTCGACACGCACGCCGGCCAGTCGGTGGTCGAGGTGGTGCTGCACGAGGGCCGCAAGCACATCGTGCGGCGGCTCCTGGCGCACGTCGGGCTGCCGGTGTCACGCCTGACCCGCACCGCCATCGGCCCGGTCAAGCTCGAGCGCATGCGGTCGGGGTCGATCCGCCGGCTCACCCGCGCCGAGGTCGGCGCGCTCAAGGAGGCCGTCGGCCTCTGAGAATCCATGGCCTGTTCCAGGCCGCCTCGACGGATGAGAATCCCGGTGGGACCGGCTGAGCTGCGGTGGATCCTCCTCACAGCCGCTCCGGCATCACGCCAGCCGGCACACGGGTCGGCCAGGACGTCGCCCAGCGCCCGCAGCGCGGCGCCGGTGGCACCTGCCGCGGGGCCGACGGCGCCCGTCCCGGTGGCCAGGTGCGGCTCTCGCCGCCGGCGGTCGAGCACCTGCTCGGCGCCCGCGGATGACGCTCGTCGCCGAGGTCGACTGCCAGACCAGGCCTGCGAGGTCGTCGTCCGCCGCACACAGGAACGTCCTCGGCGCCGTCGGGCCGGATACCGCCGCTCACCCGCGCTCGGGCCTGGTGCCGTCGAAATCGCCAGGTCCCGTGCCCGAGGACCGAATCCCGCGCTGATCAGGAGCTCCGGGCGCGCGAGGAGCCAGCACTGCCCACGGCGGCAGGCGCAGCGGGCGACATACCTAGACTCGACCGAGGGATGCGGCGATCCGTGGCCCCGCACCGATCGAGGAGAGTGGTAGTGGCCGTCCGAGCCATCCGGGGCGCGACGCAGGTGGACGCCGACGAGCGGGAGCTGGTCCTCGACGCGACCCGCGAACTGGTCAGCGCGGTCATGGAGCGCAACCAGCTGGAGCACGACGACGTCATCAGCATCCTGTTCACCGCCACCCCCGACCTCGTCTCGGAGTTCCCGGCGCTGGCCGCCCGCGAGCTCGGCTTCGGTGACGTGCCGCTGATGTGCGCGACCGAGATCGGCGTGCCGCACGCGCTGCCCCGGGTGCTGCGGCTGATGGCCCACGTGGAGACCGACAAGCTGCGCTCGGAGGTGCAGCACGTGTACCTGCGGGGGGCCGTGGCGCTGCGACGGGACATCGCCCAGTGACCGACTTCGTGGGGCAGATCGCGCTCGACGGCCCGTCGGGGACGGGGAAGTCCAGCGTCGCGCGGGCCGTCGCCACCCGGCTGGGGGCGGCCTACCTCGACACCGGCGCGATGTACCGGGCGGCGACGGTCGCCGTCCTGGACGCCGGGGTGGCCCCCCAGGACGGCGAGGCCGTGGCCGCCGTCGTCGCCGGCGCGCTGATCGAGGTCGGGACGCACGCCCACACCGAGCTGGTGCAGGTCGACGGGGTCGACGTCGCCGTCCGCATCCGCAGCGCCGAGGTCACCCGCGCGGTCTCGGCGGTCTCGGCCGTGCCGTCGGTGCGCCGGCGGCTGGTCGACCAGCAGCGCGCGCTCGTGGCGGCGGCCGACGCGGTCGTCGTCGAGGGTCGCGACATCGGCACCGTCGTCCTGCCCGACGCGACGCTGAAGGTCTACCTGACCGCGGCGCCGGAGGCCCGCGCCCAGCGGCGCGCCCTCCAGCTGGGCATCACCGACCCGGTCGAGGTGGCCGAGCTCGCCGCCGACCTGCGCCGCCGGGACGCCTACGACAGCAACCGCGCCGACAGCCCGCTGCGCCCGGCCGAGGACGCCGTGGTGGTCGACAGCACCCACCTCGACCGCGAGGGCGTGGTCGACCGCGTGGTGGAGCTGGCGCTCACGACGGTCGGGGTGGGTCGGTGACGGAGCAGACCGGGCCGTTGCCGGTCGTCGCGATCGTCGGCCGGCCCAACGTCGGCAAGTCCACGCTGGTCAACCGGATCCTGGGCCGCCGCGCCGCCGTCGTCCAGGACGTCCCCGGCGTCACCCGCGACCGGATCGCCTACGAGGCGCTGTGGAACGGCAAGCGGTTCACCGTGGTAGACACCGGCGGCTGGGACCCCAAGGCCAGCGGCCTGGGCGCCTCGATCACCCGCCAGGCGGAGTACGCGATGCGGACCGCCGACGTCATCGTCTTCGTCGTCGACAGCTCGGTGGGCGCCACCGACACCGACCTGGCCGCCGCACGCATCCTGCGCCGCAGCGACCGGCCGGTGATCCTCGTGGCCAACAAGGTCGACGACGAGCGCAGCGAGGCAGGCGCGGCCGAGCTGTGGTCGCTGGGCCTGGGGGAGCCGCAGCCGGTCAGCGCCCTGCACGGGCGGGGCAGCGGCGACCTGCTCGACCTGGTCCTGGACGCGCTGCCCGAGGCGCCGCGCGAGCAGGAGGAGGAGGGCGGCCCGCGGCGGGTGGCGCTGGTCGGCCGCCCGAACGTGGGCAAGTCCAGCCTGCTCAACCGGCTGGCCCGGGAGGAACGCTCGGTCGTCGACGCCGTCGCCGGCACCACCGTCGACCCGGTCGACTCGATCGTCCCCCTCGGCGGCGAGGAGTGGCGGTTCGTCGACACCGCGGGGCTGCGGCGCAAGGTCAACACCGCGAGCGGCATGGAGTACTACGCCAGCCTGCGCACCGAGGCCGCCATCCAGGCCGCCGAGGTCGCCATCGTGCTGCTGGCCGCCGACGAGGTGATCAGCGAGCAGGACCAGCGGGTCATCACCCAGGTGATCGAGGCCGGGCGGGCGTTGGTGCTGGCGATGAACAAGTGGGACACCCTCGACGAGGACCGCCGCCTCCAGTTCGAGCGCGAGATCGAGCGCGACCTGTCCCGGGTGAGGTGGGCGTCGCGCGTGAACATCTCCGCGAGGACCGGCCGCGGCGTGGACAAGCTGGCCCAGCACCTGCGCGGGGCGCTGGCCTCCTGGGAGACCCGTGTGCCGACGGCGGAGCTGAACACCTACGTCCGGGCACTGGTGCAGGAGACGCCGCCACCGGCCCGGGGTGGGCGCGCCCCAAAGATTAAGTACGTGACGCAGGCCGACGTCCGGCCGCCGCGGTTCGTCGTCTTCTCGACCGGCTTCCTCGAGGCCGGCTACCGGCGGTTCCTGGAACGCAAGCTGCGCGAGCGCTTCGGCTTCCACGGCACGCCGATCGAGATCTCGGTGAAGGTCCGTGAGGGGCGGGGGAGCGAGAAGCCGAGGGGCTGAGCGATGAGTCCGGCCTCCGCGGCCGGTCCTCCTGGCATGACCACACCGCAGACGCACACCCTGGAGACGGTCGGCGCCGTCGTCACCTACGACGTCCGGCCCGGCTCGTCGGCCGAGCCTCCGCTGCTGCTCATCGGCTCGCCGATGGCCGCCTCGGGCTTCGACTCCCTGGCCGCGCGCTTCCCGGACCGCCCCGTCGTCACCTGCGACCCGCGCGGGGCCGAGCGCAGCCGGCGCACCGACGGCGCGGCCGAGTCCACCCCCGAGGAGCACGCCGACGACCTGTCCCGGCTGATCGCGACGCTGGGAGCGGGGCCGGTCGACGTCTTCGCCAGCAGCGGAGGAGCGGTCAACGCCCTGGTGCTCGTCGCCCGCCACCCCGAGCAGGTGCGCACCCTGGTCGCGCACGAGCCGCCGGCGGTGCAGCTGCTGCCCGACCGCGAGCCGGCGCTGGCCGCCTGCCGGCACGTGCACGAGACCTACCGGCGTGCCGGCTTCGGTGCCGGCATGGCCGAGTTCATCCGGCTGGTGATGCACCCCGGGCCGGTGACCGACGACTACGTGGAGCAGCCCGGCCCGGACCCGGCGGCCTTCGGCCTGCCGGTGGGGGACGACGGGTCGCGGGACGACGTGCTGCTGGCGCAGAACCTGGTGTCCTGCACGCACCACGAGTACGACCTCGATGCGCTGCGCCGTGCGTCGACGCGGGTCGTCGCCGCCGTCGGCGAGGGCTCGGCGGGGCAGCTGGCCCACCGCGGCGGTCTCGCCCTGGCGGAGCGGCTGGGGACGACGGCCGTCGTCTTCCCCGGTGACCACGGGAGCTTCCTCGACTCGGACTACGGCCCGCCGGCGGACGTCGACGAGGTGGCCGCGCGCCTGCGCGAGGTGCTCGCCGGCGACCGGGACACGGTGCCGGCGGGCGGCTGACCACCGCCCGGGGCCGGGCGGCGGGTGCGGTAACCTGCTCTACGCAAGCGTCCAGGCGGTGGGAGCCGCCCGGCGTGCGGGCTGTAGCGCAGCTTGGTAGCGCACTTGACTGGGGGTCAAGGGGTCGCAGGTTCAAATCCTGTCAGCCCGACAGAGAAACCGCAGTTCAGGGGCCGTTCCGGAGAGATCCGGAACGGCCCCTGACGGCCTCCTGGGGCGTCTGCCACCATTCTGACCACCATCAGGCCCCCCTTACTCACCCGAGCGGCGCTCGTCCGGACGCCCTCGTCGGCCGGCGCCCTGGTCGGAGCAGTCCCTGCAGCGCCACGATCGTGGCCATGGCAACGGAGCCGCCCCGAGTGGTACGTGACCACCTGTCCGAGGTCATCGACCGGGTGGAGCACCAGCACGAGCGGGTGGTGATCACGCGGAACGGGCGCGCGGCCGCCGTCCTCATCAGTCCGGGCGATCTGGAGGCTCTGGAGGAGACGCTGTCGGTCCAGGGCGACGCGGAGGCGCTGGCGGACATCCGCGAGGGGCGGACGCCGCCTACGCGCGCGGCGACGTGGCGCGCGGTGTGGAGGCGGTCCGCCGGCTGCGGCAGTGACCGATGAGCAAGCGCCCTACGAGCTGATCCTCACGCCACCGGGGAGACGGGCACTCATGGATCGGTTGCCGGAGCCGGTCGCAGCAGCGGTGATCGACTTCTCACCACGACGCTGCTCCCCGAGCCGCGGAGGGTTGGAAGACCACTCCGAGGCGAGCTGGCGGGGGTGTGGTCGGCCCGGCGCGGGACCTACCGGGTGCTCTACCGGGTCCTCGAGGACGCGCGCGAGGTCGTCGTCCTCAGGGTCGACCACCGCCGGAACGTCTACCGCTCCAGCTGAACGAGCTGCCGCATGGGATCTCCTCTCACCTGCCGAGGACGTCGCCGCGGATGTCGACGGCTTCGCGGGAGACGTGGCGTGCGACGTGGCCTGCAGACGGTTCACGAGGCGGCCGCCGGATGCCACAAGGTCTGCATGTCAACCTGGTCCGGCTGGAGGAGCCGGCTCCGTCAGGTCGGCTTCGTGTCTATCCCCCTTCGACTTCACTCGTCCATGGGGACCCGGCGCGTCGACCGAGCGGATGGAGCAGGCTCGCCCTGGCTGATGGCCCCTCGGAACCTTCCGCAGGCTCGCGGCGGGGCCCGGCAGGGAGGCCGCTGGCCCGCCGCTTCGCCGCCGATGGAGCCGTCGCTGGCTGGCCGGCGTCCGGCGGCCGGGGTCGAGGACGACGCCCGAGGCCGGCTGGACTACCCGGTCGGGCGGCGGGCGCCGACCCGCTCGGCGATCAGGTCGGCGACCTGGTCCGGCCTGCCGGTGGCCGGGCTGTGGCCGCAGGGCCACTCCAGGCTGCGGCCGGCCCGGCGCGCCATGGCCCGCTGCCGCTCGGGATGGATGACCTCGTCGGCGGTGCACACGACGTAGGTCGAGGGCACGATGCGCCACGCGATCGACTGCGGGACGCCACGGAAGACGGTGCGGGAGACGGGCCGCAGCCGGGCGGCCGCCTGCGTGGCGACGTCGGCCGGTACGTGGCGGTAGAGCAGCTGCGGGCCGAGCTCCGGGTCGAGGCCGACCTCGCCGTCGTCCTCGGACAGGCGCAGGGCCTCGCCCAGCCGCGTGTCCGGCAGGCCCTGGCCGGCCCGGGTGCGGCTGACCGACTCACCCTCGTCCAGCTGGAAGGCGGCGACGTAGAGCAGCTCGCGCACCAGCACGGCACCGACGTCGGAGGCCGTCATGCCCAGCGGAGCGAGCACTTCTCGGCGGACACGGCGCGGCCCGCTCCTGCCGAGGAGGTGATCGGAGAGCGCGGACGGTCGATGCGCCGGTGCGATGAACAGCTCACCGGTCGGTCACCGGGCCGGCGCAACGTCGGTCTTCGGGAAGTCGTCGCCCTTGAAGAGCAGCTCCTCGCCACTGACGCGTGAGAGCGCGTAGGCGAACAGGTCACCGAAGTTCAGCGCGGCAGGGTGGCGACCCTTGCCGTAGCGGCGCCACGCCGCGCGCGCCACCTCGACCTGTTCCGCGTCGACGGCCACGGTCTGGACCTTCGCGCGATGGAGGAACAGATCGAGCTCGCGTCCGGCGACCTCGCCGCGGCGGGACTCCACCACGATCGAGGATTCGAGCACGGTCCCGCTCGAGATGAGCCGGCGGGGTGCGGCCGCGATCTCGTGCACGAACTCGTCCCGCTCCGGTTCGTCGAACAGAACCGCCACGAGTGCCGAGGTGTCGAGAACCATCAGGTCGGCAACCCGTTCTCGTCGTATCCGAGGATCTCCGCTTCGGGCCGGTCGTCGAGCAGCGGCAGCTGGGCGCACCGCAGGGCGATGGCGTTGAGTTCGGCGGCGAGGTCTCGACCAGAGGCAAGACCACGTACCCGCTCCAGACGCTCGCGCAGCGCGGTGGCCACGGCCACGGTGAGGCTCTCGCCCGTCGCGCTGGCCAACTCGCGGGCGAGACGGTCGGCCTCGGCGTCCTTGATGCTCAGCGGCATGGTCGAAGGGTACCTGGCGAGGGAGAATCCACCTGGGGTCGCACGGTGTGCGCGGGCGGCACCCTGGTGGCGGGCCTCCATCGCCAGCGTCGCCTCGAACGACACCTCGCCTACCGCCCGCCCGGAACTGCCGTTCGGTCAACGCGAGCGCGGGCGCGGGACCCGCGGTCAGCTGCCGGCTCGTGCGGTGTCGGGCAGGCCGTGCTCCCGGCGCTGCTCGGCCGCCAGTGCGGTGAGCACCGTGGACGTCCGCCCCGATGGCTGGCGCCCGCCGAGTCCACTGGCCGTCGGCGCGGGAGGGAAGCGGCTCTCCCGGATGCGCGATCGTCGACCGGACGGATGCCTCAGAGGTCGAGCGTCTCAGAGAACCGCCGCTCCCGGCTGGCGAGCAGCGGGATGGTCGGCACCGCGATCCGCTGGAAGTGCTCGGACTCGCCGTGCACCCGGTAGGCGTCGGCGTCGTCGTAGACCTCGAAGAGCTCGAAGACCAGCGGCCGGTCGGGCTCCTGGTGGGCGATCCACAGCCGGCAGCCCGGCTCCGCCCGCGACAGCGGTCCCAGCTCGGCCAGGGCCGAGCGGACGGCGTCCACCGACTCCTGGGTCGCCGTCCACGTGGCGCGCACGACGTAGCCCACTGGTTTCCTCCTCGTTTCGGCACTCCAGCCGATCCTGGCCGACCGGTGCCACACTCCGCCGGCCCTGCACCTGGCGACCGCCTGCCGGCGGATCGCCGCGCTGGTCGACCTGGGCCTGCTCGTGCGCCGCGAGGACCGCCGGGCCGCCGTCGGCGTGCGGTTGTGGGAGCTGGCCCTGCGCCTCACCGGCGCTCGGCCGCGCGAGGCCTCACGGGCATCGCGGAATCCCGCTCGGACCTCCGCCTGCGTCCTGCCGTAGACCTCAGAGCGTGTTGAGAAAGCGGGCTGACAGGTTCGGTGTTGTGCGCCAGGGTGGGACATGGGCTCTTCCCCGGCCTACCCCTCGGACCTGACCGATGCGCAGTGGGCGCTGATCGAGCCGCTGGTGC
>NZ_SPQN01000082.1 GCF_004571065.1 Geodermatophilus sp. DF01-2 | reverse complement strand
GGGCGCGACTGCGCCGCCTGGGCCGCGGCCGCCGCGGCGGCCGCCGCGGCCTCGGCGCCCTGGGCGCCGTGGAGGACCTCCTGGGCCGCGGCGAGCTCCACCTCCAGGACCTCCCGCTGGTCGGCGAGGGCGGCAGCCTGGGAGCGCGCGGAGACCTCCTGGGCCTGGGCCTCGGCCAGGAACCCGGCCGCAACGGCCTCGGCGTCGCTGGCCGCCTGCACCGCGACCTGTGCGGCGCCGTCCGCGGCGGAGGCCTGCTGCTCGAGGACGGTCAGCTCGGTGACGACGTCGACCCGGTGGCTGCCCGCGGCGTCGAGCAGCGCGGCCCGCTCCACCAGCTGGGCCGGGCCGTCGGCGCTGAACAGCGCGACCGTGCCCGGGGACGTGCTGCCCTGCATGTAGCTCGACCGCGCGAAGGCCACCACCTCCGCGCGACCGCGGCCCAGCTCCGCGGCGGCGCGCTCGGCGGTCGCGGCCGCGGCCTCGGCCGCCGCCTGCGCCTGCTGCTGGGCGGCCTGCCGCTCCTCGTACTCCTGCAGCGCGATCAGCGCCCCCTGACGGGCGGCGTCCACGCGCTCCTGGGCCTGCGCCAGCTGCGCACCGATCTCGCCCACCCGGGCGGCCGCGGCGTCGCGCTCGGCCTGCGCCCGGGCCACCGCGGAGTCGCCCGGCGCGGCGAGGGCCGCACCCGGGGCCAGCCCGACGACGACGAGGGCGGTGACCGCCGTCCCGGCACCGCGCAGCAGCCACCGCGGCACGGCGTTCCTCGGCCGGCCGCCCCTCGGATGGCGCCCCTGCTCGTCCGCTCCGCCCACGTCCCGACCTCTCGACGACCCCGCACGTCCGGCGCCCAGGGGGCGCTCTCCGGTGCCGGATCGGCGGGATCAGCGGAGGGGTTGAGCAGGCCTCCCCCCATGGGGGGAGGCCGTTCGGCGCGGCGGCCCCTTCCCGGGGCGGCTTCCTCCTCGGCCTTCCCGAGCAGGCGACGGGACCCAGGAGGGGGGTCCTCGTCCGAGGGGCTCCAGGGAGAGGTCCTTGTTCAGCTCACCTGGCGCTCCGGGGGTCGGGGCAGGACCACGGCCCTGACCCGGATGGCGCTCGTCAGTTGACCTGCCGGTCGCTCGGGGACCAGAACGCCTCGCGGAGCTTGAACTTCTGGATCTTGCCGGTGGCGGTGCGGGCCAGCTCGTCGCGGAACTCCACCCGCTTGGGGATCTTGTACCCGGCGATCCGGCCCCGGCAGTGCGCGATGATCTCCTCCGCGGTGACCTGTTCCCCCTCGGCGACGACGACCAGCGCGGTGACCATCTCGCCCCACTTGTCGTCGGGGATGCCGATGACCGCGACCTCGGCGACCGCCGGGTGGCTGAAGACGGCGTCCTCCACCTCGATCGAGGAGACGTTCTCGCCACCGGTGATGATCACGTCCTTCTTCCGGTCGGAGATGGTGAGGTACCCCCCGCCGTCGATCGAGCCGCCGTCACCGGTGTGGAACCAGCCGCCGTCGAGCGCCTCGGCCGAGGCGTCGGGGTTGTCCCAGTAGCCGGCGAGCACGGTGTTGCTCTGCACCAGCACCTCGCCGCTCTCCCCGACCTGCATCCGGGTGCCCAGCGACGGCACCCCGGCCCGGGACAGCCGCCTCGCCCGCTCCTCCCGGTCGAGGTCGTCGTACTCGGCGCGCGGCCGGTTGATGGTGAGCAGCGGCGCGGTCTCGGTCAGTCCGTAGATCTGGTTGAACTCCCAGCCCAGCTCGGCCTCGACCCGCGCGATGGTCTTCGACGGCGGCGGGGCGCCCGCGACGATGATCCGCACCCGGTCGCGACCGGGGACCTCGCCGTCCCACTCGGCCGCGGCGTCCAGGACGGCGTTCCACACCGCCGGGGCGCCGGCCATGACGGTGACGCCGTGCCGGTCGACCCGGCGGAGGATCTCCGCGCCGTCGATCTTGCGGATCACGACCTGCCTGGCCCCGAGCCCCGCCATCGTGTACGGCAGGCCCCAGCCGTTGCAGTGGAACATCGGCAGCGTGTGCAGATAGACGTCCCGGTCGCTGACCTGCATGTGCATGCCGAACGTGACGGCGTTGACCCAGATGTTGCGGTGGGTCATCTGCACGCCCTTGGGGCGGGCGGTCGTCCCGCTGGTGTAGTTGATCGTGGCGGTGGCGTCCTCGTCGGGCGTCGACCAGGGCGCCGGCTCGGCGTCGAAGCGCAGCAGCTGCTCGTACTCCTCGCCGGTGGTGAACCGGTGCTCGGCCTCGGTGCCGTCGACGCAACCCTTGAGCGAGGCCTCCAGCTCCGGATCGACGAGCAGCACCCGCGCGCCGCTGTGGCCGACGATGTAGCCGACCTCCTCCGGCTGCAGCCGGAAGTTGACCGGGACGACGACCCGCCCGGACGACGGCAGCGCCAACAGGCACTCGAGCAGCCGGCCGGCGTTGTGGCTCACGACGGCGACCCGCTCGCCCTCCCCCACGCCGAGCGCGTCGAGGCCGGCCTGCAGGGCGCGGCCGCGGCGGGCGACCTCGCGGTAGCTCACCTCCCCGAGGGAGGGAGCGGGCTGCTGGGGCTCGTCGACGACGCCGACCCGGTCGCCGTAGACGAGCTCGGCGCGGTCGAGGAAGTCACGGGTGGTCAAGGGCACGCGCATTCCGGCTCCCGGGTCCTCGGGCCGACCGGGAGGTCAGCCGCTCGACGTGATGCCCGTCACGCTAGCGACCCTTCCGCGACCCGAGGAGGAGAGCCCCCTGATCAGCCGCGCAGCAGCCGCGGCAGCGCCGTCCCGATCGGCTCACGGACGACGAGGTCGGCGAGGTCGTCGTAGGGGGTCGGCTGGGCGTTGACGACGACGACCCGGGCCCCGCTCTGCGCAGCCAGGTCGGTCAGCCCGGCCGCGGGATGCACGGTCAGCGAGGTGCCCACGGCGAGGAAGACGTCGCAGTCGGTGGCCGCCTGCGCCGCGGCCTCGACGACCCTCGGGTCGAGGGCCTGGCCGAAGCTGACCGTCGCGGATTTGAGGATGCCGCCGCACACCCGGCAGACGGGGTCGGGCTCGCCGGCGTCCACGCGGGCCAGCGCCTCGGCCATCGTCGTCCGGTCGGAGCAGGCCAGGCACTCGACCGCGTGCACCGTGCCGTGCAGCTCGAGCACCAGCTCCGGCGACGACCCGGCCGCCTGGTGCAGCCCGTCGACGTTCTGGGTGAGCAGCGCCCGCAGCCGGCCCCGGCGCTCCAGGTCGACCAGCGCCCGGTGCCCGGCGTTGGGTGCGACGTCGCCGGTCTGCAGGTCCCGGCGCATCAGCCAGGCACGACGGCGGATGTCGGGGTCGGCCACGTAGTAGGACAGCGTCACCAGCTTCTCGGCGTCCGGATCCCTCGTCCACACGCCGTCCGGGCCGCGGTAGTCGGGGATGCCGCTGTCGGTGGAGATGCCGGCGCCGGTGAGGACGGTGACCCGTCGGGCGTCGGCCAGCCAGCCGGGCAACGGCTCGGGGACGGTCACGGGGCCTCCTCGTCAGCGCTCGTCAGCCCCGCGCCCGGCGGTGCCGCCTCCATGCGCGACCTCGCGAGCTCGGTCACGGCGCCCACCGTAGGAGCTAGAGCTGGAACAGCCCGCGGAGCCGGGCGGCCTCCTCGAGGTCTGCGCGGAAGTCGCCCAGGGTGGCGAGGGTGTACATCCCGTCGATCTGCTGCTGCGCCCAGAGGGTGTGGATGCGCCGCAGGTCGGCCTGCCGTTGCTTCCACCCGATTCCGTCGATGACCGCCATGATGAACTGGCGGGGCTGGCGCACGTCCGCCATCTCCTCGATCTCACGCACCGCGTCGCTGAGTTTGCTGCCGGTCGAGTCGAAGCCCTTGGCGGCGACGGCTATGGCCGCGTTCGGGCCGTCCGGCACCACCAGTTCACAGGGAGCATCGCGTCCGTTGCGCCCGACGAAACGCGTGCGGGTCGCGCATGCGAGGCCGAGATCGAGCGCGATGGCCTCGATCTCGTCCTCGATCCGGCGACCGGATGCGCCCGCACGGCTCGCGGCGGCCCGGGTGCCGCCGCGAGCCACCAGGATGTCACCGAAGTCGTAGCTCCGGTCTCGCTGGCTCTCGATCAGGCGGACGACGTCGAAGTGCTCCTCCAGCATCGCCACCAGCGGGATGGGCATGTCACGCGCGAGGCTGACCCAACCCGACGAGCCGAGGTGGTGGCGCAGCTGGTTCCTGAGCTGTTCCTGACTCAAGCCCACGGCGAGCCCGAGGGCCGGGACCCAGGTCGGGTGACTGTTGACCCAACGGGCGAGAGAGACGACCGAGACCTCGTCCAGTCGTCCGAGACTCTCGGCCGCCTCCTTCAACTCGGCCGACTGCGGGCTACCGGCGGTGGGGTCGACGTGGATCGAGAGTCGACCGAGCGTGTCGAGATACTCCTCGAAGGTCGGGATGCTCCTCACGCGTTCCGACCGATGAAGACGTACTCCTCGACGGCGCGCCGGGTGGCGGCCCCATGGGTTCCGAAGCTGTAGCGGTGATTGATCGACCGGACCTCCACCACGTCCTTCACCTTCCCCAGCAGTTCCACGATGCGCTCGGCGCCGGGAACGGCGTTCGACGAGTACGACAGCACGAGCGCCCGCGAGTCGGCGAAGTGCTCGAACGTCCTCAGCAGCGCGTCGTCGATCGTACGGCGGTACGCGAAGGGGGTGAAGCGCTTGGCGAGCTTCTTCGTCCTCGTGTTCTCCATGATCGAGGCCCCGTGCCAGTAGCCACTCAGACCCTCGAGGAAGTGGTAGCGCTTGATGTAGTCGTTGTCGTCGGACGGCGGCGCGTACGGAGGATCCAGGTAGACGACGTCGTACGGGCCGGCGTCGACGTCGAACACCTCGGCCTGGACCGACGTGCTGGCCCGCCCGTTGTCGAAGACGACCGCGTTGTACTCGGCGACCCGTTCCACGAAATGCTCCCGCAACGACAACTGGAGATCCCTCCGTCCGTCGCCGTACTTCTGCGCGTCGGTGAAGGTGAACACCCCACGCGGCTGCCGTCGGGCCGCCGACAGGACGAGCGCGGAGATGGCGAGATCACGCGCATGTCCGCCCATCCGGTCGATGTGGGACCAGGCGGAGTCGAGGAAGCGGCGGTCGTCGGCCGTGAAGTACAGCCCGTCGAAGGTGCGCGAGATGAAGTCCCGGTCGTCGGCCGGGGGCCCGCAGATCACCTCGACCTCGTCCGCCGAGAGAGTCGTGCGTGCGTTCGCCGTCGTGGCCCTCCCGATGACCGACGGGAAGTTCAGGTAGTCGCTGCTGGCCACCTGGTACCCCAGGCACTTGAGCAGGTAGGACACGACGCCCGAGCCGGAGAAGGGATCGGCCGCCGTGTCGCCGCCCACGTCCACGAAGGCCTGGGCGAGGTGCGGGAGGAGACGGTATTTCGACCCCATGTACCGCAGTCGCGGGAACCGACCGGCCCGCGCAACGGCCTCGGACGTGCCGTGGGCAGGGGCAGACTCCTCGATGACCGTCACGGGCGCCAGTCTGGCGGACCGGTCGGACAGTCCTGGGGATCCACCGAGTGACCGGCGACGCGTGGGCGTGTCGGTCAGCAGCCCTGCCCGTCGGGTGGCGTCGACCGCAGGAGCCGAACGGCCCCTCCCGAGCAAGGGTCGCCTCACCTCCGCGGACCGGCGGGCTCCTGGGATGATGCAGGGTGGCAAGCAGCGCGACAGACCAGCGAGGGGTAGGCGCAGAGAAGTGGCAGCCAGCAAGGACAGCTTCGGCGCGCGGACGACGCTCACCGTCGACGGCACCGACTACGACATCTACCGGCTCGACGCGGTGGAGGGCTCAGCGAAGCTGCCCTTCAGCCTCAAGGTCCTCCTCGAGAACCTGCTGCGCACCGAGGACGGCGCGGACATCACCGCCGACCACATCCGCGCCCTGGCGAACTGGGACCCGGACGCGGAGCCCGACCAGGAGATCCAGTTCACCCCGGCCCGCGTGGTCATGCAGGACTTCACCGGCGTCCCCTGCATCGTCGACCTGGCCACCATGCGCGAGGCCATGGCCGAGATCGGCGGCGACCCGCAGAAGATCAACCCGCTCGCCCCCGCCGAGCTGGTCATCGACCACTCGGTGATCGCCGACGTCTTCGGCACGCCGGAGTCCTTCGAGCGCAACGTCGAGATCGAGTACGAGCGCAACGGCGAGCGTTACCAGTTCCTCCGCTGGGGCCAGGGCGCCTTCGCCGACTTCAAGGTCGTCCCCCCGGGCACCGGGATCGTCCACCAGGTCAACATCGAGCACCTGGCCCGCGTGGTGTTCCCGCGCCAGGAGGGCGACGAGGGCGGGTCGGGTGGGCGGATGATTGCCTACCCCGACACCTGCGTGGGCACCGACTCGCACACCACGATGGTCAACGGCCTGGGCGTGCTGGGCTGGGGCGTCGGCGGCATCGAGGCCGAGGCCGCCATGCTCGGCCAGCCGGTGTCGATGCTCATCCCGCGGGTCGTCGGCTTCAAGCTGACCGGTGAGCTGCCCGACGGCGCCACCGCCACCGACCTGGTCCTCACGATCACCGAGATGCTGCGCCAGCACGGCGTGGTCGGGAAGTTCGTCGAGTTCTACGGCGCCGGCGTCTCCGCGGTGCCGCTGGCCAACCGGGCCACGATCGGCAACATGAGCCCGGAGTTCGGCTCCACCGCGGCGATGTTCCCCATCGACGAGGAGACCATCGGCTACCTGCGGCTGACCGGCCGTAGCGAGGAGCAGGTGGCGCTGGTCGAGGCCTACGCCAAGGAGCAGGGCCTCTGGCACGACCCGTCGCGCGAGCCGGCGTTCTCCGAATACCTCGAGTTGGACCTGTCGACCGTCGTCCCGTCGATCGCCGGGCCGAAGCGTCCGCAGGACCGCGTGGCGATCGCCGACGCGAAGGCCGCCTTCCGTGCTGCGCTCGCCGACTACGTGCAGGACGACGAGACCGGCGGCGAGGACCGCAAGCCCGGCGTCCCGGCCAACCAGCAGCCCTACGGCGTCGAGTCCGCCGTCGACGAGGCCTCGGCGGAGTCGTTCCCGGCGTCCGACCCGGCCACCCCGGCCCCGGGCGGCGGTCACGGCAACGGCGCTGCGGGCCAGCCGCACCACTACGAGGACGACGCCGTGTCCGGCCGCCCCTCCGAGCGGACGAAGGTCGTCCTGGAGGACGGCACGGAGACCTTCGTCGACCACGGCTCGGTCGTCATCGCCGCGATCACCTCGTGCACCAACACGTCGAACCCGCAGGTGATGCTCGGCGCCGCGCTGCTGGCCAAGAACGCCGTCGAGCGCGGCCTGGTCTCCAAGCCGTGGGTGAAGACGACGCTGGCCCCCGGGTCCAAGGTCGTCATGGACTACTACGAGAAGGCGCAGCTCACCCCGTACCTGGAGAAGCTCGGCTTCTACCTGGTCGGCTACGGCTGCACGACCTGCATCGGCAACTCGGGCCCGCTGCCCGAGCCGGTGTCGAACGCGGTCAACGAGGCCGACCTCGCCGTGGTCTCGGTGCTGTCGGGCAACCGCAACTTCGAGGGCCGGATCAACCCGGACGTCAAGATGAACTACCTGGCGAGCCCGCCGCTGGTGATCGCCTACGCGCTGGCCGGGTCGATGGACGTCGACATCACCAACGAGCCGCTGGGCCAGGGCACCGACGGCCAGGACGTGTACCTGCGCGACATCTGGCCCTCGCCGCAGGAGGTCCAGCGGGTCATCGACGAGGCCGTCTCCGCCGAGCAGTTCGGTCGCAGCTACGAGGACGTCTTCGCCGGCACCGAGCAGTGGCAGAACCTGCCCACGCCGACCGGGGACACCTTCGCGTGGGACGCCGAGAGCACCTACGTCCGCAAGCCCCCGTACTTCGAGGGCATGCCCGCCGAGCCCGCGCCGGTGGAGGACATCGCCGGGGCGCGCGCCCTGGCCGTCCTCGGCGACTCGGTGACCACCGACCACATCTCCCCCGCCGGGTCGATCAAGCCGGACAGCCCGGCCGGGAAGTACCTGCGCGAGCACGGCGTGGAGCGGCGCGACTTCAACTCCTACGGCTCCCGGCGCGGCAACCACGAGGTGATGATCCGCGGCACCTTCGCCAACATCCGACTGCGCAACCTGCTAGTGCCCGGCACCGAGGGCGGGGTCACCAGGAACCACCTGACCGGCGAGACGACGACGATCTACGACGCCTCGGTCGCCTACCAGGAGCAGGGCATCCCGCTGGTCGTGCTGGCCGGCAAGGAGTACGGCTCGGGCTCGTCGCGCGACTGGGCGGCCAAGGGGACGGCGCTGCTCGGCGTCAAGGCGGTCATCGCCGAGAGCTACGAGCGGATCCACCGCTCCAACCTCATCGGCATGGGCGTCCTGCCGCTGCAGTTCCCCGCGGGCCAGGACCGCGAGTCGCTCGGCCTGACCGGCGAGGAGGAGTTCACCATCACCGGGATCACCGAGCTCGACGAGGGCCGCACGCCCCGCACGGTGAAGGTCAAGGCCGGTGACGTCGAATTCGACGCCACCGTCCGGATCGACACCCCCGGCGAGGCCAACTACTACCGCAACGGCGGGATCATGCAGTACGTGCTGCGCTCGCTGCGCGGCTGACCGCGCCCCGTGACCGACGACGGCGCCGCCCCCCGTGTCCCGGGGGGCGGCGTCCTCACGCGTCCGGCTCCGGTCCTGGTCGCCTGCGCGCACGGCACCCGCAACCCCACCGGCCGCCGGCTGGTCGCCGAGCTCGCTCTGGCCGCGCGGACCCTGCGTCCCGGCCTGGTGACGGCGGCGGCGTTCGTCGACGTGCAGCCACCGACGGTCGCCGACGTCGTCGCGGGCCTCGCGGCCGGCGGGCGCCCCGCGGTCGTCGTCCCGCTGCTGCTCTCCGGCGGCTACCACGTGCACGTCGACATCGCCCGGGCCGTGCGCGCGCACGACCCGGCCCGCGCCGCCCGGCCGCTGGGTCCCGACCCGCGGCTGGTCGCCGTGCTGCACGACCGGCTGGTCGCCGCGGGCGCCGACCCGCGCGACCCGGGCACGGCCGTGGTGCTGGCCGCTGCGGGCTCCAGCGACCCGCGGTCGGTCGCCGACGTCGATGCCACCGCCGCGCAGCTGCAGGAGCGCTGGACCGGCCCGGTCACCACCGGCTACGGCTCGGCCGCGCAGCCGCCGGTACCCGACGCGGTCGCCGCCGCACGAGCCGCCGGCGCCCGGCGAGTGGCGCTCGCCGCCTACCTGCTCGCGCCGGGCCACTTCCACGCGAAGCTCGGCGGGGCCGGTGCCGATACGGTCACCGCTCCCCTGCTGCCCGACGAGCGCATCGCCGCCGTCCTGCTCGACCGCTACGACACCGCCGTGGCAAGCAGCGCATGACCGTGATTGGCTTGGTCAACCTTGGCCAGGCTGACTACCGTGGTCATCGTGCGGGTGAACGTCGGGCAGGCGAAGACCGAGCTGTCGAAGCTGCTCGTCCGGGTCGAGGCCGGCGAGGAGGTCGAGATCGCCCGGGACGGGATACCGGTCGCGCGGCTCGTCCCCGTGGAACCCCCCTCGGCGGGCAGCCGCTTCCTCGCCGCACGAGGCTCGATGAGAGGGTTGATCACCATCGGCGAGGGCTCCGAGTTCACCGACGCGGAGCTCGACGAGATGCTCGACAACCCTGCGTGAGGCTCCTGCTCGACACACACGTCGTGCTCTGGCACTTCGGCGACGTCCGCCGACTGGGCCCGCATGCCGAGCAGGCCATCGAACGGGCGAGTGAGCTACGGGTCAGTGCCGTGTCGTTCGCCGAGGTCGGCGTCAAGGCCGCGGTCGGCAAGCTCTCCGTCCGAGGTGACCTCCACGCTGAGGTGGTTCGCAGCGGCATGCGCCTCCTGCCCCTCACACCGCAGCACGGCCTCGCGGTCGCCGACCTTCCGCTGCACCATCGAGATCCCTTCGACCGACTGCTGATCGCTCAGCCGTGGCCGAGGGCCTGACCGTGGTCACCGCCGACCCGCGGTTCCGGCCGTACGGCGTCCCGGCCCTCGACGCGCTCGCCCGATCCGGACGCGGTCACAGGCGCCCTGCGGCCTGACGTCCCGGGCCACGGGCGTCGGCCGACTCCGCCCGTGGCGCTGGCTTCGGGCGGCACCGGACCGTCGCCCCCGCCGGAGCGTCCCGCGAACGCGTCGAATGCGCGCGTCAGCATTCCGTCGTCCCGCGCACGCGGAGGTCCTCCACGCGCGGCAACCAGGGTCATGGGGCCGGCATCACGACGCCCGAGGACGAGTCCTTGCAGGTCGGCAACTCCAGGTTCCTCGGTCGCGATGCGGAGATCACGACGTCCGCTCGACACCTGCGAAGTGGCCGTCGCCGCCGGGTCTGGGAGGATGGACGTGGGCCCCGTTCCGGGCCCCCGGACGAGCGGTGCCGTACCCGGACAGCGACAAGACGGCGCCCGTGGAGGCATCGTGTCCTGGGTCGTGCTCGTCGTGTCCGGTGTGTTGGAGGCCGTGTGGGCCACCGCCCTCGGCCGCTCCGAGGGGTTCAGCCGGCTGGGCCCCTCCATCGTCTTCGGCGTCACCCTGGTGCTGAGCATGGCGGGGCTGGCCTACGCCATGCGGGAGCTCCCGGTCGGGACCGCGTACGCGGTGTGGGTGGGCATCGGTGCCGTCCTGACCGTCGTGATCGCCATGGTGACCGGTGAGGAGCCGGTGTCCGCGGTCCGGCTGCTGCTGCTGGCCGGGATCGTCGGCTGCGTCGTGGGGCTCAAGGTCCTGCACTGATTCCCTGCCCTCGACGGGGCCGGGGTGCTCCCCCGGCGGGGCCGAGGGTGGGCCGGGCGGGACCGTGGACGGCACGGGGGCACGGCACGGGCAGAGCAGCCGACGAGGACGAGCCCACACTCGCCCGCCGCGACGGACTCGAGTTCGGGCCGCCGGCGCAACCCCGCTGACGCTTCTCGAGCCGTCAGGGGCTCGACCGACCTCCCGCGCCGCCGACCGCCGCGGCGGGCCGGCACCGCCGCCATTGCTACAGCGGCTGTACTGCTGACGTCGGCCCGCAGGTCACTGTGGTGCCAGCAGCCCGCGCAGTTCCCGGGTGAGCGCTTCGCGGGCCTCCGGGTGCTGGTGCCAGGCCGCGGGCGTGGCCTGCAGCAGCGAGATCCGCCAGCGACCGCCCTCCTCGACGGCGACGAGGGTGTGCACGGTGTGCAGGTCGGGGTCGAAGTCGTTGCCGTTCGCCGGAATCATCCCGGCGTGCGCAAGCAGTACCGCGACACCGGGCGCCATGGGCCGAACCGACCGGACGACGCCGACGTAGGTGGGCGTCGGGTGGCTGCCGAACACCTGCCGGAGGTCGGCCGCGATGGACAGTCGGCCCCGGTGGTGGCTGCCGTCGAAGCCGACGATGTCGCCGTCGTCGGCGAAGCCGGCCGCGACCGCCGCGCCGCTGCGCCGGTTCCACCCGTCGAGGAACTGGGCGTAGAGCGCACGGATCTGTGCGTCGTTCGGGTGCGCTGACGTCACGCTGGCTCCTCTTGCGTTGCTGGGACAGGAGTGACGGTAGTGGTCAGGCCGCACCGACCGTTCGACCCTCGCCGACCGCGAACTGGGTGCGGTACAGGTCGGCATACCGTCCGCCGAGCGCCAGCAACTCCTCGTGTGTGCCCGACTCCGCGATGCGACCATCGTCGACCACGAGGATCTGGTCGGCGCTGCGGATGGTGGAGAGCCGGTGCGCGATCACCAGCGACGTCCGGCCGGCCAGCGCGGTGTCCAGGGCGTGCTGCACCGCCACCTCCGACTCGCTGTCCAGGTGCGCGGTGGCCTCGTCCAGGATCACGATCCCGGGCGCCTTGAGCAGTACCCGCGCGATCGCCAGCCGCTGCTTCTCGCCGCCGGAGAGCCGGTGGCCGCGGTCGCCCACGACGGTGTCCAGGCCATCGGGCAGCGCGCGCACCAGCACAGCGATGCGGGCGCCGGTCAGCGCTGCCCACAGCTCGTCGTCGGTCGCCTGCGGCCGGGCGTAGAGGAGGTTGGCGCGGATGGTGTCGTGGAACAGGTGCGCGTCCTGGCTGACCACGCCGATCGCGTCCCGCAGCGAGGCCAGGGTGACCTGCCGGACGTCGACCCCGCCCACCCGCACCGTGCCACTGGTCGCGTCGTACAGCCGCGGTACGAGATTGGCGATCGTCGACTTCCCCGCCCCGGAATGGCCGACCAAGGCGACGAGCTGACCGGGCTCCACCCGGAAGGAGACGTCGTGCAGCACCGCCGTCGGCCCGCCGTGCTCGGGCAGCGACACGTCCTCCAGTGACGGTAGCGAGACCTCGGCGCTCGAGGGGTAGCTGAAGGAGACGTGCTCGAACTCGATGGACCGGTCGCCGGCCGGCACGGGAACGGCGTCGGGCTCCTCCCGGATCATCGGCGGCAGGTCGAGCACCTCGAAGACCCGGTCGAAGCTGACCATCGCGCTCATCACGTCGACCCGGACGTTGGACAGGGCGGTCAGCGGGCCGTACAGCCGGGAGAGCAGCAGCGCGAGCGCGACGACGTCGCCCGGGCTGAGCGAGCCGGTGAAGGCCAGCCAGCCGCCGAGGCCGTAGACCAGCGCGGTGGCCAGCGCCGCGACGAGGGTCAGCGCGGTGAAGAAGGTGCGCCCGTACATCGCCGACAGGACGCCGATGTCGCGCACGCGGGCGGCTCGGCCGCGGAACCCGTCGGCCTCCACGTCGGGCCGACCGAACAGCTTGACCAGCAGCGCCCCGGCCACGTTGAACCGCTCGGTCATCGTGGCGTTCATGGAGGCGTTGAGCCCGTAGGACTCGCGGGTGATCTCCTGCAGCCGCCGCCCGATCCGCCGGGCGGGGAGCACGAACACCGGCACCAGGACCAGCGACAGCGCGGTGATCTGCCAGGACAGCGTGAACATGACCGCGGCGGTGAGCACCAGCCCGATCGCGTTGGACAGCACCCCGGACAGGGTCGAGGTGAACGCCTGCTGGGCGCCGATCACGTCGTTGTTCAGCCGGCTGACCAGCGCGCCGGTCTGGGTGCGGGTGAAGAAGGCGACCGGCATCCGCTGCACGTGCTCGAACACCCGGCTGCGCAGGTCGTAGATGACGCCCTCGCCGATGCGCGCGGAGAACCAGCGGGTGGCCAGCGAGATGCCGGCGTCGACGACGGCGAGCGCCGCGATGACCAGCGCGATGCGGACGACGTCGGCCGCCGTCCCGTCCAGACCGGCGATCAGGTTGATGATCCGGCCGGCCAGCAGCGGGGTCAGCACGCCGATCACCGACGAGCCGACCACCAGCAGCACGAAACAGGTCAGCTCGCGCCGGTAGGGCCGGGCGATGCCGAGGATGCGGCGCACCGTGCCCTCGGGCAGCTCGCGCGCGGTGACCGACGGGTCGCGGCGGAAGGACCGCATCGCCGCCATGGAGGTCATGGAACCGCTCACGTCCCTGCCACCTCCTCTCCCGACCGGCCAACACCCCCACCCGGTGGGCTGTTCCGCGAGGAGTGTGGCAGCGACCTCCGACGGTTCAGCGCCCGCCGGCCAGCTCGGCCAGCCGCCGGGTCTGGGCGGCGCGCTCGGCGGCGTCCTGCGCCTCCGGGTCGTTGCGGACGGCGGAGCGGACCAGCGCCGCGGTCTCCCGGCTCGCCCCCGCCGGGGCCGCGGTGATGGCCGTGACCAGCGCCCCGACCGCCTCCTCGAGCCCGGCCGCCGGGACGACGGTGGTGGCCAGCCCGATCGCCCGGGCCTCGGCCGCGCCGACGGCCCGCCCGGTGAGGCAGATCTCCAGCGCCCGGGAGTAGCCGACCAGCTCGACCAGGGTGCTCGTGCCGGTGAGGTCGGGCACCAGCCCCAGCGTCGCCTCCGGCAGCCGCAGGACGGCGTCCTCGGTGAACACCCGCAGGTCGCAGGCGAGCGCCAGCTGCGCTCCCGCGCCGATCGCGTGGCCCTGCACCGCGGCGACCGAGACGATCCCCGGCGAGCGCAGCCACCGGAAGCCGGCCTGGTAGCGCCGGATGCGCTCCTGCGCCTCCTCGGCGGGTCGCCGGCCCAGCTCGCCCAGGCCGCCGGCGGTGGCGGGGTCGGCACTGAACAGGGAGCGGTCCAGCCCCGCGGAGAACGACCGCCCCTCGCCGCGCACGACGACGACCCGCACGGCGTCGTCCAGCGAACTGCCGACCGCGGCGAGAGCCGCCCACGTGACGGGGGTCTGCGCGTTGAGCTGGTCGGGCCGGTCGAGGGTGACGGTGAGGACGGCGCCGTCCCGCGCCGTCCGCACCCACCCGCCCTGGTCCGCCCCGCTCAACTCTTCTTGCTGTTCCGGTTGGCTCCCCCGCGGCTGCGCAGGGTGGCACCGGACTCCGACAGGAGCCGGTGCACGAAGCCGTAGGACCGGTTCGTCGACGACGCCAGCGAGCGGATGCTCTCGCCGCCGTCGTAGCGCTTGCGCAGCTCGTCGGCGAGCGACGTGCGGTCGCCACCGGTGATGCGCTTGCCCTTGCCGAGATCCGCGGTGCTCGAGTCGGCCATGACTCCCCTCCGTCAGCAACCGGCCGCGGACGCGTAGTCCGGTGAGGCTGCTCGTCCCGTCGGCGCCGGGCCCCGCTGACCTCGGCGTCCCACGTCCCATGATCACCCGACCGGGCGATGCGGGCCACGCGAAGGAGGAGATCGTCGGCTACCGGCCGCGGCCAGGTGCCGCTGACCCGGTCCTGCCGAGTGGGCAGTTGTCGTCGTCGACACGCGCAGGCGCGCCGGCCCGGACGACCGCAACTGCCCGCTCGCGACGGCGAGCCCTTCCCTACGCGAGCTCGACGAGGTCGGCGAGGTCCTCGCTCCAGGCGTCCTCGGTGCCGTCGGGCAGCAGGATGACCTTGTCCGGGTCCAGTGCCCGCACCGCGCCCTCGTCGTGGGTCACCAGCACGATCGCACCGGTGTAGGTGCGCAACGCCTCCAGCACCTGCTCGCGGCTGGCCGGGTCGAGGTTGTTGGTCGGCTCGTCGAGCAGCAGCACGTTCGCGCCGGACACCACCAGCGTGGCCATGGCCAGCCGGGTCTTCTCACCACCGGAGAGCGTGCCGGCCCGCTGGTCGACGGTGTCGCCGGAGAAGAGGAACGCGCCGAGGATCCGCCGCAGCTCGGTGTCCGTGCTCTGCGGCGCCGACGACCGCATCACCTCGAGCAGCGAGCGGTCCAGGTCGAGGGTCTCGTGCTCCTGCGCGTAGTAGCCGATCCGCAGTCCGTGTCCGGCCTTCACCTCGCCGGTGTCGGGCATCTCGGTGCCGGCCAGCATGCGCAGCAGCGTGGTCTTCCCGGCCCCGTTGAGCCCGAGGACGACGACCCGCGTCCCCCGGTCGACGGCGAGGTCGACGTCGGTGAACACCTCGAGCGAGCCGTAGCTCTTCGACAGGCCCTCGGCGGTCAGCGGTGTCTTGCCGCACGGCGCGGGGGTCGGGAAACGCAGCTTGGCCACCCGGTCCTGGACGCGGACGGCCTCCAGGCCGCTGGCCAGCCGCTGGGCGCGCTTGTCCATACTCTGCGCCGCCTTGGCCTTGGTGGCCTTGGCGCGCATCTTGTCCGCCTGCGCGGTCAGCGCGTCGATCTTGCGCTCGGTGTTGGCCCGCTCCTGCTTGCGGCGGCGCTCGTCGGTCTCCCGCTGGGCCAGGTAGGGCTTCCAGCCGAGGTTGTAGACGTCGACCGTCGCCCGGTTGGCGTCGAGGTGCCACACCTTGTTGACGACGGCGTCGAGCAGTTCGACGTCGTGGCTGATGACGACCAGCCCGCCCCTGTGCGCGGACAGGAAGCCCTTGAGCCAGGTGATCGAGTCGGCGTCCAGGTGGTTGGTGGGCTCGTCGAGCAGCAGCGTCTCGGCGTCGGAGAAGAGGATGCGGGCCAGCTCCACGCGGCGTCGCTGGCCACCGGAGAGGGTTCGCAGCGGCTGGGTGAGCACCCGGTCGGGCAGCCCGAGGGCGGTGCAGATCCGGGCCGCCTCGCTCTCGGCGGCGTACCCGCCGAGTGCGGCGAACTGGTCCTCGAGCCGGCCGTAGCGGCGCACCGCCCTGTCCCGCTCGGCGTCGTCGGCCGGCTCGGCCATCGCCACCTGCGCCTTGGTCATCTGCGCGCGCAGGACGTCGAGCCCGCGGCCGGAGAGCACGCGGTCGCTGGCGGGAATGTCGAGATCGCCGCTGCGCGGGTCCTGCGGCAGGTAGCCGATCTCGCCACTGACCTCGACCTTGCCGGCGTGCGGCAGCCGCTCGCCGGCGAGGGTGGTGAGCGTGGTGGTCTTGCCGGCGCCGTTGCGGCCCACGAGGCCGATGCGGTCGCCGGGCTGAACGCGCAGGGTCGCGTCGCCGATGAGGACGCGGGCACCGGCGCGCAGCTCGAGGCCGGTCGTCGTGATCACTGATCCCAGGGTAGTTGAAGGACCTCTCTGCCCCCCACGCCTCGCAAGCTCAGCGCGGGACCCTGCAGAGAGGCCATCTGCGTGGTTCCGACCGCATTCCGGGTGACGTCGGCGGCACGGCTGTCCACAGGAGGGTGAGAGGACCCTCCGCGCGGGCCCGGCGCGGGCCACGATCCTGCGCATGACCTCGACGTCCGGTCCGCCGTGGAGCCCGCCGTGCCCCGTGTGCGGCCTGCCCAGCGCCGGGTCCGGACCGGCGCCGTGCCCCTCCTGCGGCCTGCCGGCCGTCGGCGAGGCCGCCCGCGTCGTCGCCCGCATCGCCGCCACGATCGACGAGCTCGTCCGCGACCGCGACCGGCTGCTGGCCACGCTGCGGACGGCGGCGACGCCGGCGACGCCGGCGACGGCCGCACCTCCCCCGGCGCCCGCGCCCACATCCGCGGTCTGCCAGGTCACGACACCGGTTCCCGGCGTGCCGGCACCGGCTCCTCCGCCGCCCCCGATCGACGAGCGGTACCCCGTGCCCCCGCCGCCGCGCCGGGTCAGCCCGCAGCAGGTGCTCCTCGGGCTCGGCGCCCTGCTGGTGGTCGCCGCGGGCATCGCCTTCGTCGCCGTCGCCTGGACCCGGCTGGGCCTGGTCTTCCAGGCCGCGGTGATGGGAACCGTCACGGTCACTGCCTGTGGCGTCTCCGCGTGGACGGCGCGGCGCGGCCTGCGGGCCACCGAGGAGGCGCTGGCCGCCGCCGGTGCGGCGCTGCTCGTCGTCGACCTCGCCGCGGCGCACGCCCTGGGGCTGTGGGGTCTCGACGGCGTCCCGGCGCGGCTGTGGACGGCGGCCTCGTGCGGCGTCGTCGCGGCGGCCGCCCTCGGCCTCGGCCGGCTGACCCGCAGCACCGTGACCTGGCCGCTGGCCGCGCTGCTCGCCGTCCAGCCGGTCCCGGTGCTGTTGCTGCCCGCCGAGACCGGCACCGGCGCGGCCGTGGTCGCCGCCGCCCTCGGCACCGCCCTGCTCGACGTCGCCGTGCTGTTGCGGCTGCGTCCGCTGCTGGCGCCGGTCGCGCAGGTGCTGGCCGCGCTGTGGGCGTTCGTCGCGGGGACCGGCGGGGTGCTCCTCGCCTGGGTCGGGACGACGGCCGACGCGTGGTCCACGACGGTCCTGCTCACCGTCGCGGGAGTGGTGCCACTTCTCCTGCGGCGGGACGCGCGGCTGGCCGTCCGGCTGCCGACGGCCCCGCTGCTGGCCGGCACGGCGGCCGCGGTCGCCGCCCTGGCGCTCACCGGTGCCCTCGGACGCCTCGACCTCCCCGGCCGGGTCGTCGCCGCCGGGCTGGGCCTGGTCCTGCTCACCGCGGC
>NZ_SPQN01000081.1 GCF_004571065.1 Geodermatophilus sp. DF01-2 | reverse complement strand
GATCTGGCACCGCGGCCGGACGCGGCCGCCCGGCGCCGGCGGAGGCGGAGGCGGAGGGCGGAGGCGTCGCCGGCACGATCAGGTCGACCGTCGTCCGGCGGCGCGGCGAGCGGAGGGAGTCGAACGGCGGGATCGGCGGCGCGGCCGGCGACTCCTCCTCGGCCGGGCCGGCTCCGCGGTCGGCCGCCGGAAAGGGCAGGTGCTGGTCGGCGGCCTCCTGCGCGGGCGCGGCGGTGGAAAGGTGCGCAGGCGGTTCGGGGACGACGCGCCGGATCGCCGCGATGGATCCCGGCCCCAGCCCGCTGATCGCGGCGAGGTCCCGCCGGGTGAGCAGCGCCAGGTCCGCGGTCCGGGTGATCCCGGCACGGGTCAGCGCGGTCACGGCCCGCGCCGGCAGGCCCAGGTCGCGGATCGTCCCCCCGGGCGCGTTCCCCGGCGACGTGGTCGGCATGGTGTCCAACCTAGGGCCGTCGCTCGGCGGGCGGTCACCGGGCCGGTGCGGGAGGACCGCACCACCGTGGGCCGGCCAGGCCGGATGTGCCGCCGGCCTTCCGCGGGCGTGCCGGAGGATGCGCAGGCGACCACGACCCCCAGGAGGAGCCCGATGACCGCGCCACGTCCCGACGGGGTCCCGGCCCCCGCACACACCGAGGGCACGCTGTCCTCGGGGCAGTACCGGCAGGCCTGGACGGTCGAGGCCCCGGTCGGCGCCGTCGTCCTGGTGCACGGCGCGCACGAGCACAGCGGCCGGTACCGCCACGTCGCCGAACGGCTCGCCGGCGCCGGCTACGCCGTCCACGCCCTCGACCACCCCGGCCACGGCCGGTCACCGGGCCGGCGCGGCAACATCGGCAGCATGCCCGCCGCCGTCGGCGGCGTCGACGAGCTCGTCCGGTCGGCTGCGCAGCAGCACCCCGGCGTCCCGCTGTTCGTGTACGGCCACAGCCTGGGCGGGCTGATCGCGCTGCAGTACCTGACCGGGACGCCGGACGACCGTGTCCGGGGCGCGGTGCTCTCCGCGCCGGCGCTCGACACGAGCAGCGCGAACGCCGTGCAGAAGGTGGTGGCGCCGCTGCTCTCCCGGGTGCTGCCCGACCTCGGCGTGCTGACCATCGACGCGGACACGCTCAGCCGGGACCCGGACGTGGTGCGCGCCTACCGCGCCGACCCGCTCAACCACACCGGGAGGATGACGGCCCGCACGGGTGCCGAGCTGATGAGCACCGCGCTGGGAATGCCGCGGCGCCTGCGGTCACTGACGCTGCCGCTGCTCGTCCTGCACGGCGGAGCCGACCGCCTCGTCCCGCCGGCGGCCAGCGAGGTCCTGCGCGCGCACGCCGGCTCGCCCGATCTCACCGTGCGCCGCTACGACGGCCTCTACCACGAGCCGCACAACGAGCCGGAGCAGGACGACGTCCTGGCCGACGTCGTCGACTGGCTCGACGCGCACCGCTCGACGGACCGACCGACCGGAGAGGACGACGATGTCGACAGGACGGCGAGTCCGGTCCCCTCTCCGGGCCGTCGGAGTGACCGGCGTCACGGGCGCGAGACAGATGACGCGACGTAACGTCTTGTCGCGCTCCGCAGACGAGAGAGCGCGGCGCCGGTCCGCCGAACCCGGGGGCCGCTCGTGTCCCGGCGGTGGCCGGACGCCGTCCCCGTCAGAGCAGCTGGTCGAGGTCGTCCGGCCCCGGCCCCGTGCCACCGGAGTCGCGCAGGGGGGAGGAGTCGGGCAGGTCGTCCTCGGGTGGCTCCGGCGCGACCGGGCCCTCGGCGTACAGGGTGCTCGGGTCCCTCGGGTCCATCTCGCTCACGGGGTGGAGGTATCCCCGCTCGGCCGGGCACAACCGGCCTCGCCCCGTCCGTGTCCGGGTGCGCGAGGACGGCTCCCGGACGTGGTGACCGCGGCCACAGCCCCGGACGACGGATCAGGGGCCCCGTGACCGTCGACCGCCCGTTGCCGACCGACGAGGCGGAGGCGCACACACGGCTCCGCGGTGCCGCCGGGCCCGGGCCCGCAGCGATGCACCGCCGGCGTCACAGCCCCAGCCGCTTGGCGATGACCTCGTTCATGATCTCGGTGGCGCCGCCGCCGATGCCCAGGATCCGGGCGTCCCGGTAGTGGCGCTCCACCTCGGACTCGCGCATGTATCCCATGCCGCCGAAGATCTGCACGGCCTCGTCCACCACGAAGTCACAGGCGTACACCGCCGTGTTCTTCGCCATCGAGACCTCGGTGACGACGTCCTCACCCGTCAGCCAGCGCTGCATGACCGAGCGGGTGTACGTGCGGGCCACGTCGACCTGCCTGGCCATCTCGGCGAGCTTGTGCCGGATGACCTGGCGCGAGGACAGCGGCCGGCCGAAGGTCTGCCGCTGCCGCGCCCAGCCCAGCGCCAGGTCGAGGCAGCGCGCCGCGGTCGCATAGGCCTGCACCGCCAGGCTCAGCCGCTCCGCCTGGAACTGCTGCATGATCTGCAGGAACCCGCCGTTCTCGGGGCCGACCAGGTTCTCCGCCGGCACCCGGACGTCGACGAAGGAGAGCTCGGCGGTGTCCGAGCAGCGCCAGCCCATCTTGTCCAGCCTGCGGGACACCGAGAAGCCGGGCGTCCGCTTCTCGATGACCAGGAGCGAGACCCCGCCGTGGCCTTCGCCGCCGGTCCGGACGGCGGTGGTGACGAAGTCGGCCCGCACGCCGCTGGTGATGAACGTCTTCGCGCCGTTGACGACGTAGCTGTCGCCGTCGCGCACCGCGCGGGTCCGGATCCCGGCGACGTCGGATCCGGTGTCGGGCTCGGTGACGCCGAGGGAGCCGATCAGCTCACCGGCCAGGGTCGGCCGGACGTAGCGGCCCACGAGGTGCGGCGAGCCGTCGGCCACGATGTGCGGCAGCGCGATGCCGTGGGTGAACAGGCTCGCGCCGACCCCGGTCGACCCGCCGGCCAGGAGCAGTTCCTCGGTGACGATGGCCGCGTCGATGGCGTCGCCGCCCCCGCCACCGACCTCCTCCGGGAACGCGACCCCGAGCAGGCCGGCCGCCGCCGCCCTGCGGTGCAGCTCCCGCGGCAGCTCACCGGCCGCCTCCCAGTCGGCCACGTGGGGAGCGATCTCGCGGGCCACGAAGCCGTGTGCCAGCCGGCGCAGCGCGGTGCGCTCGGGAGTGGTCCACGGATCGGCGGTCGGTGCGGCGACGGTCACCGTTGCACGGCCTCCGCCTGACCGCCGTACTCCTTGCGCAACGTCGTCTTGAGCACCTTGCCGGTCGCGTTCCGCGGCAGTTCCGGGCACGAACTCCACCCGGGTCGGGCACTTGAAGTGCGCCAACCGTTCGCGGGCGTGGCCGAGCAGCTCCTCGGCGGTCGGCTGCGCGCCGTCCTGCACGGCGACCACGGCCACCGGGGTCTCGCCCCAGCGCGGGTCGGGCACGCCGACGACGGCGACCTCGCGCACGGCGGGGTGCCGGTACAGCACCTGTTCGACCTCGATCGGGTAGACGTTCTCGCCGCCGGTGATGATCATGTCCTTCTTGCGGTCCACCAGCGTGACGAAGCCCTCGGCGTCCATCCGCCCGAGGTCGCCGGTGTGGAACCAACCGCCGCGGAACGCCTCCGCCGTCGCCTCGGGCAGGCCCCAGTACCCGGCGAACACGTTGGGCCCCCGGACGACGAGCTCGCCGACCTCGTCGGTGGACACGTCCCGGTCGTTCTCGTCGACGATCCGGGCCTCGACGTGGAACACCGCCCGGCCGATCGACCCCGCCTTCTCCTTGACGTGGTCGGCGTCGAGGACCGAGACCAGCGGCGCGGTCTCGGTCATGCCGAACCCCTCCTGGAAGGGCAGCCCCTTGCCCTGGAAGAAGTCCAGCACCGGGAGCGGACACGGCGCGCCCCCGGTGACCGCCAGCTCCAGCGCGGAGAGGTCGTGGCCGTCGAAGTCGGGCACCGCCATCAGGGCGGCCCACATCGCCGGCACCATGAACTGCACCGTCGCCCGCTCCCGGGCCATCGCGGCGAGGGTCTGCGCCGGGTCGAACGACGGGAGGATCGCGTTCGTGCCGCCCACGTACAGCAGCGGCAGCGTGTGCACACCCAGCCCGCCGATGTGGAACATCGGGGCGACGGTCACCGTCACGTCGGTCTCCCGCAGGCCGCGGCCGAAGGTCAGGTAGTTGATCGCGTTCCACAGGTGGTTGTCGTGGGTGAGCATCGCGCCCTTCGGCCGTCCCGTCGTCCCCGAGGTGTACATCAGGCAGGACAGGTCGCCGCCGTCGACGTCGGTACCCAGTGCGCGTGCCTCGCCGCTGGCCAGCAGCTGCTCGAAGTCCAGCTCCCCGTCGGCCGGATTCCCGTCGGCCGGTTCCCCGTCGGCCGGTTCCCCGTCGACGAGGACCCGCGTGCGGACCCGCACACCGTCGGCGGCCAGCGCCGCGCGCGCGACCGGGGTCAGGGGAGCGGACCAGACGAAGACGTCGGCACCGGAATCGGCCAGGAGGTAGGCGACCTCCGGCGGCGCCAGCCGCACGTTCACCGGCACGAAGACGGCACCCAGCTTCGCCGTGGCCAGCATCGTCTCCAGGAACGCCGGGCTGTTGAGCAGCAGGCCGGCGACCCGGTCACCCTGGCGGACGCCGCGTTCCTGCAGGGCCCGGGCCAGCTGGTCGGTGCGCCGGTCCAGCTCGACGTAGGTGAGGCGGCGCTGTCCGGCGATCAGTGCCGTGCGGTCTCCGGAGAGGAACGCGCGCTTGGTGGGCCAACTGCCGATGCCCCTGTCCATGGATCCTCCTGACGTCGCTGCTGGACGCGCGGCCGGGCCGGTGGCGATTCGGCACCGGACGAGGCGGGAGTGGCGCAGGTCACCGATCCTCGACCAGACCTGACGGACCCGTCAACTACCGGGCCGCGAGCGCCCGGTGCCCACCGGCCCTGGCCACGTGGCCGCCGAGACGGTTCGCACCACCGGCCGGCGTCTCTGCGACCGGGTCCGACCTTCAGTACGGTCGTGGGCACGTCGAAGGAGGTCCCGCCGTGGACTTCGAGCTGACCACGGATCAATCCGCGATCAAGGCGGGCGTCGCCGAGCTGATGCGCAGGTTCGACGACGAGTACTGGCGGCGCAAGGACCACGCCCACGAGTTCCCGCACGAGTTCTACGAGGCGATCGCCGGTGGCGGGTGGCTCGGGATGACGATTCCCGAGGGGTACGGGGGCCACGGCCTCGGCATCACGGAGGCCACGCTGCTCCTCGAGGAGGTCGCCCGCTCGGGCGGTGGCATGAACGCAGCCAGCGCGATCCACATGTCGATCTTCGGCATGCACCCCGTGGTCCTCCACGGCTCGGACGCGCTCAAGGAGCGGACGCTGCCGCGCATCGCGACCGGCGACCTGCACGTCTGCTTCGGGGTCACCGAGCCCGGTGCCGGTCTGGACACGTCCGCGATCACGACGTTCGCCAGGCGCGACGGCGACCGCTACGTGGTCAACGGTCGCAAGGTGTGGATCTCCAAGGCGATGGAGTCCGAGAAGATTCTGTTGCTGACCCGCACGACCAGACCTGACGAGGTCGGCAAGAAGACCGACGGCATGACGCTCTTCCTCACGGACCTGAACCGCGACTGCGTCGACATCCGCCCGATTCCCAAGATGGGACGCAACGCCGTCACGTCGAACGAGCTGTTCATCGACGACCTGGAGGTTCCGGTCGAGGATCGGGTCGGCGAGGAAGGGCAGGGCTTCCGCTACCTGCTGGACGGCCTGAACCCGGAGCGGATGCTGATCGCCGCGGAGGCGCTGGGGATCGGTCGGGTCGCTCTCGACCGGGCGGTGGAGTACGGCAAGGAACGAGAGGTCTTCGGCCGGCCGATCGGCATGAACCAGGGGTTGCAGTTCCCGCTCGCCGACTCGTTGGCACGCCTGGACGCCGCCGAACTGGCTCTGCGCAAGGCCACCTGGCTCTACGACCAGGGCAGGTCCTGCGGGCGGGAGGCGAACATCGCCAAGTACCTGTGTGCCGACGCCGGTTTCGACGCTGCCGACCGAGCGCTGCAGACACACGGGGGGATGGGTTACTCCGAGGAGTACGACGTCGCCCGCTACTTCCGCGAGGCGCGGCTCATGCGGATCGCACCGATCAGTCAGGAGATGGTGCTGAACTATCTCGGGTCGCACGTGCTCGGGCTGCCGAGGAGCTACTGACGGTGGCGCCACTCGACCGCGAGCCGTGGACGAGCTGGGAGTCAGACGGTGCCTGACCGGCTGGAACGGCAGCTCGACCCGCTCGACGGTCCGGTGGCCGCCTTCCTGTCGCCGGCGGTGGTCGCCGGTTGCGACCCGCCGATGCGTGTTCTCCCCGGCTTCCGTGAGCACCCCGGCTCCGTGCTCGCCGAGCTCGGCCTCGACCGCGGCGGGAGCGACGCCCTACGCGCTGCCGGGACCATCGGACCCGCCTACCGCGAACCACGCGCGGCCGCCGGGGCGTGACCGTGCCCGCGTACCGGCTGCGGGCGTCCGCAGCTCGGGAACCGCGGGTCCGACGCTCGGGCCTCGACGAGAGACCGGGCCGGCGGCGAGGGCGGTCGACGGACAGGTGCCGCGGTCCGAATGGTGCTGGTCACCGACGGGGCCCGACGGATTCGCCGACCACCCGTCCGCGGGGAGCCGGGTGTGACAGCATCCGGCGTCCAGAGGATGCGGAGGTGCGCGGTGGCTGCTGGCCAGCCGGAGGCGGCGCCGGTCACCGACCGGGGCCGGCGCACCCGTGCCGCCCTGGTGCAGGCAGGGCAGGAGCTGTTCGAGGAGCGGGGGTTCGCCGACGTCCGGATCGACCACGTGGCCGAACGGGCGGGCGTCTCGCACGGCACGTTCTACACGTGGTTCGACTCGAAGGAGTCGCTGCTGCGGGCGATCGTCGCCGTCGTCGTCGAGGACATCTTCGCGGCCAGCGCCGTCGGCAGCCGGCTGCCGGCCGACGCTGCCTACGCGCGGATCGAGGCGGCCAACCGGCTCTACCTGACCGCGGTCACCCGGCACGCGCGGATCCTGCGGGTGCTCGACTCGCTGGCCGACACCCGCGAGGAGTTCCGCCGGCTGCGGGTCGACGTCCGGGAGTCCTTCGTGCAGCGCGGGATGGAGGGCCTGGTGCGGCTCCAGGAGGAGGGGCTGGCCGATCCCGCCCTGCCGCCCCGCCCGACGGCCAGCGCGCTGGGCGCGATGGTGGAGTCCTTCGCGCACCTGTGGCAGGACCCGGTCGAGGACCTCGACGAGGACGCCGCGGTCGCCGTCCTCACCCGGCTGTGGGCCGGCGCGATCGGCCTGCCCCGGTCGGCCTGGCCGGAGAGCACCCCGCAGCGCCCGGCCTGAGCTCACTCCCGCGGCGCCCAGGCCGGCGGTCGCTTCTCCAGCAGTGCGGCGATGCCCTCGCGGGCCTCCGCCGAGCCGAACCGTTCCGCCGAGACCGCCGCCATCCGGCGGAGGTCGTCCTGCAGGTCGGGGCCCGGCAGGTCGCGCAGCAGTCGTCTGGTGACGGCGAGGGCTCCGGGCGCTCCCCTGCTCAGCTGCGCGACCAGCGCGTCGACGGTGGCGTCGAGCTCGTCCTCGGCGACCGCTCGGTCGAGCAGGCCGGCCCGTTGGGCGCGGGCGCCGTCGAAGGGCTCCCCGGTGAGGAACAGCTCCCGTGCGGCTCGGAGGTCCATCCGCCGCAGGCAGGGGACGGCGATGATCGCGGGCGTGACGCCGATGCGCACCTCGCTGAAGCCGAACGTCGCCGTCGCCGGCCCGACGGCGAGGTCGCAGGCGGCGATCAGCCCGAGGCCGCCGGCGCGGGCGGCGCCGTTGACGCGGGCGACCACCGGCTTCGGCCCCTCCACGAGCAGCGTGAGGACCTCCGGCAGCCCGACCGCGCCGGGACCTCCGCCGGCCCGCTGCTCCTTCAGGTCGGCGCCGGAGCAGAAGACGGGGCCCGCGCCGGTCAGGACGACGACGCGCACGCCGTCGTCGGCCATGGCGCCGGCCAGCGCGGCGTGCAGTCGTTCGAGCAGCGCGGCGGAGAGCGCGTTGCGGTTGGCCGGCGAGTCGAGGGTGACGACGGCGGCCGGACCGCGCCGCTCGAGCCGGACGAGCGGCGGGTCAGCCACGGAACTGCTCGCGGAGGTCCGCCTTCTGGATCTTGCCGGTGGCGGTCTTCGGCAGTCCGGTGCGCACCTCGATCCGCTTGGGCACCTGGAAGCCGGCGAGCTGCGCCCGGCAGTGGACCAGCAGCCGCTCGGCCAGCGCCGCCGGGTCGACGTCGGGGTCGGCCGGCACCACGACCCCGGTGACCGCCTCGCCCCACCGGTCGTCGGGCACCCCGATGACCGCGGCCTCGGTGATCTCCGGGGAGCTCAGCAGCACCCGCTCGACCTCCACCGACGAGACGTTCTCGCCGCCGGACTTGACCATGTCCTTGACCCGGTCGGTGAACCAGACGACGCCCTCGTCGTCGAGGTGGCCGACGTCGCCGCTGTGGAACCAGCCGTGCGCGAACGCGGCGGTGTTGGCCGCCGGGTTGTTCCAGTAGCCGCTCATCACGTGCGGGCCCCGGTAGACGATCTCCCCGGTCTCGCCCGGCGGCAGCAGCTGCCCGGACGGGTCCATGATCCGCGTGTCCACCGTGACCGCCGACGGTCCCCACGACGCGGCCTTGGTCTCCTGGTGGGAGGGCCACTGGAACACCGTCGCCGGCACGCACTCCGTCTGGCCCGAGCCCAGCAGCACCCGTGCGTTGGGGAAGGCGGCGGCGATCTGGCTGATCCGCTCCTGCGGCATCGGTGCCATCGCGTAGATGCACAGCCGCACGGAGGAGAGGTCCCGGCTCCTGGTCCCCGGGGAGGCCAGCAGCGCGCCGTACATCATCGGCAGCAGCATGAGGTGGGTGGCCGAGCGGCGCTCGACCAGCTCGAGGAAGCCCTCCGGCTCGAAGCCGCCGGGCAGGACCGCCGTACCGCCGGTGAGCAGGATGGGCAGCAGCAGCGTGTCCAGCGCGGTGGTGTGGAACAGCGGCAGCACGATCGGCAGGACCGAGAACTCGTCGCCGCGGCGATGCCCCACCTGCAGCGCGTTGCTCAGCACGCCGACGTAGACGGCCAGATGGTTGGTCAGGACACCCTTAGGCCGGGCGGTGGTGCCGGAGGTGTAGAGGCAGTGCAGCGTGTCGCGGTCCTCGACCAGCACCTCGACCGGGGTCGGGTCGGTGGCGACGTCGTCCCAGCGCAGCACCTCCCGGCCGGCGACCGAGGCCGGCGGCTCGTCGCCGGTCAGCACCACCGTTGTGACGGCGGGCAGCCCCGGCAGGACGGCCTCGAGCAGCGGAACGAAGGCCGGGTCGGCGACGACCGTGCGGGTGCCGGAGTCGGCCAGGATCCAGGCGATGTCGTCGGGGGCGAGCAGCAGGTTGACCGGGAGGGCGACCAGCCCGGCTTTGGCGCAGCCGAAGAAGCTGGCGGCGAACCGCCAGGAGTTGCCGAGCAGGAAGGCCACCGGCTCCTGCCGCTGCACGCCGGAGTCGAGCAGGCCGCGGCCGAACGCCTCCGCTGCGTCGTCCAGCCGGCCGTAGCCGATCTCCTCCTCGCCGTCGACGATCGCCGTCCGGTCGGGGAACAGCTGCCTGGTACGGGTGAGCAGGTCCCCGACGGTGAACCGGGTGGCCAGGTTCAGGTCCAGGGGATCGATCCCGGACAGGTCAGGACGCATCGTGGTTCCCTTCGGTCTCGGTATCACTGACGACGGCGAGCACCGCGCCGGTCTCCACCTGCTGGCCCACCGCCACGTGCAGGGCCTGCACCACGCCGTCGCCCGGTGCCAGCACGGGGTGCTCCATCTTCATGGCCTCGAGGACGAGCACCAGCTGCCCGGCGCTCACCCGCTCGTTCTCGGCCACCGCCACCCGGGTCACCGCGCCGGGCATGGCGGCGGTCAGCGAGCCCGGCTGCACCGCGGCTGCCGGATCCGGGAAGCGCGGCTGCTCGACCAGCGTGCTCGCCCCCTCGGGACCGTCGACGTAGCAGCGGTCGCCGTCGACCCGCACCTCGTAGCTGCTGCGCAGCCCGTCGGCCTCGACGTCCAGGCGGCAGGAACGGCCGGCTTCGCCCGGTCCGACCGGCCGGACCTCGGTGGCCAGGAGGCTCAGCTGCACCGGTTCGCCGTCCACGTCGGCGGTCAGGCCGGTCCGGTCCAGCCGGTAGTGCACGGTGCCGACGTCGAACACCGTCGTCTGCGGGCCCGTCGGGTTGTTGCGCCAGCCGGACGGCAGGCCGGCCAGGACCGGCGCCGCCGACCGCCGCAGGGCCGCGCCGGCGAGCGCGGCCACCACCGCGTGCCGCCGCAGGCCTGCCTCGTCGACCAGCGGCGCGGCGAGGGTGCCGAGCCCGTGCCGGTCGAGGAAAGCGGTGTCGGTCTCGCCGGCGAGGAATGCCGGGAAGCGCAGCACGCGCACCAGCAGGTCGCGGTTGGTGACCAGGCCGTGCAGCCGGGCCCGGCTCAGCGCGCCGGCCAGGGCCAGCGCCGCCGAGGACCGCTCGGGGGCCCAGGCGATGACCTTGGCGAGCATCGGGTCGTAGTGCACGCCGACCTCGTCGCCGGCGACGACGCCGCTGTCCAGTCGGATCCCCGGGCCCGACGGCGTCCGGAACTCGGCGTCCGCCGCGATCGCGAAGTCGGCCAGACGTCCCGACTGCGGCAGCCAGGCGCGGGCCGGGTCCTCGGCGTAGAGCCGGACCTCGATCGCCGACCCGCGCAGGGTGGGGGAGCGGGCCTCCGACGGCAACCGGCGGCCGGCCGCGACGTCGAACTGCAGCCGGACCAGGTCCAGGCCGGTCACCGCCTCGGTCACCGGGTGCTCCACCTGCAGCCGGGTGTTCATCTCCAGGAAGAAGAAGTCCCCGTTCTCGTCCAGGAGGAACTCGACCGTGCCGGCGCCGACGTAGTCGATGGCCCGGGCGGCGGCCACCGCGGCCTCCTGCAGCCGGTCCCGCAGCTCCGGGCCGACGGCGGGGGACGGCGCCTCCTCGACCACCTTCTGGTGTCGCCGCTGGATGGAGCACTCCCGCTCGAAGAGCGCCACGGTGGTGCCGTGCCGGTCGCCGAACACCTGCACCTCGACGTGCCGCGGACGCTCCAGCAGTCGCTCGAGGAAGACCGTGCCGTCGCCGAACGCGGAGACGGCCTCCCGGGCGGCGCCCTGCACGGCCTCGACCAGGTCGGCAGGGTCGTGGACCGCACGCATCCCGCGGCCGCCGCCGCCGAAGGACGCCTTGACCAGCAGCGGGAAGCCCACCGTGTCCGCGGCCTCCGCCAGGGCGTCGCCGGACAGGCCGGTGGCGTCGACGCTGGGCAGGATCGGCACGCCGGAGCGGTCCATGAGCTCCTTGGCGGCCAGCTTGCTGCCCATGGCCTCGATGGCGCCGGGGTCCGGCCCGACGAACACCAGCCCCGCCGCCTCCACGGCCCGCGCGAAGTCGGCGTTCTCCGACAGGAAGCCGTAACCGGGGTGGACGCAGTCGGCGCCCGCGCGCTCGGCCGCGGCCACCACGAGGTCGGCGCGCAGGTAGGTCTCGGCCGGCGTGCTCCCGGGCAGCCGCACCGCGACGTCGGCCTCCCGGACGAACGGTGCCGAGGCGTCCGCATCCGAGTACACGGCGACCGTGCGCAGCCCCATGGCCCGCGCGGTGCGGAACACGCGGCGGGCGATCTCCCCGCGGTTGGCGACGAGGACGCAGGAGAGGGTGCGGGAGGTAGTGGTCAAAGCCGGAACACCCCCCATCCGTCGTGCACCCCTCGGATGGGCGCGTTGTGGATGACCGACAGGGCCAGGCCGAGGACCGTCCGGGTGTCCCGCGGGTCGATGATGCCGTCGTCGTAGAGCCGCCCGGACAGGAACAGCGCCAGGGACTCCGCCTCGATCTGCTGCTCCACGGCGGCGCGCATCGCGGCCGCCGCCTCCTCGTCGTAGTCCCGGCCGCGGGCCTGCGCGCTGGCCCGGCCGACGATGTCCAGGACGCCGGCCAGCTGCGCCGGCCCCATCACCGCGCTCTTGGCGTTGGGCCAGGTGAACAGGAAGCGGGGGTCGTAGGCCCGCCCGCACATGCCGTAGTTGCCGGCGCCGTAGGAGGCGCCGATGTTCACCGTGATCGCCGGGACGGTGCTGTTGGCCACCGCGTTGATCATCTGGGAGCCGGCCTTGATGATGCCGTCCTGCTCGTACTCGGCGCCGACCATGTAGCCGGTGGTGTTCTGCAGGAACAGCAGGGGAGTGTCGGTCTGGTTGGCCAGCTGGATGAACTGGGCCGCCTTCTCGGCGTCCTGCCGGAACAGCACGCCGCGGGCGTTGGCCAGCACGCCGATCGGATGGCCGTGGACGCTGGCCCAGCCGGTCACCAGCGAGGTGCCGTAGAGCGGCTTGTGCTCGTCGAAGCGGCTGCCGTCGACGATCCGCGCGAGGACGTCCCGTGGGTCCAGCGGCTGCCGGAGGTCGGCCGGCGCGAGGTCGAGCAGTTCCTCGGGGTCGTGCAGGGGCGGATCGGCCGGCCGCGACGGGCCCGGCCCCTGCTTGCGCCAGTTGAGGTTGCGCACGATCCGCCGGCCCAGCCGGATCGCGTCGACCTCGTCGACGGCGAGGTGGTCGGCGCTGCCGGAGACGCGGGCGTGCATCGACGCCCCGCCGAGCGACTCGTCGTCGGCGTCCTCGCCGGTGGCCATCTTCACCAGCGGCGGACCGGCCAGGAAGACCTTGCTCCGGCCCTCGATCATCACGACGTGGTCGCTCATGCCGGGGACGTAGGCGCCGCCCGCGGTGCTGTTGCCGAAGACCAGCGCGACCGTCGGGATGCCCTGGGCGGAGAGCCGGGTGAGGTTGCGGAAGCCCCGGCCGCCGGGGATGAAGATCTCCGACTGGGTGGGCAGGTCGGCGCCACCGGACTCGACGAGGCTGATGAACGGCAGCCGGTTGGTCTCGGCGATGTCGTGCGCCCGGCCGGACTTGCGCAGCGTGTAGGGGTTGGAGGTGCCGCCGCGCACCGTCGGGTCGTTCGCCGAGATCATCACCTCGACGCCCTCCACGACGCCGATGCCGGTGACGACGCTGGCGCCGACGGGGAAGTCGGTGCCCCACGCGGCGTAGGGGGACAGCTCGAGGAACGGGCTGTCCCGGTCCAGCAGCAGCTCGATCCGCTCCCGGACGGTCAGCTTGCCGCGGGACCGGTGGCGGGCCAGCGCCCTCTCCCCGCCGCCGAGAGTGGCCAGCGAGCGCTGTTCCTCCAGCTCCGCCAGCCGTTCCAGCATCGCCGCGCGGTTGCTCGCGGCCCGTTCGTCGACAACTGTCATGCGCCCACCTCCGGGGGCAGCAGCCGCTCGGGGACGTCGACCACGCGGGAGCGCAGCCACTCGCCCACGGCCTTGGCCTGCGGGTCGAACCGGGTGCCCGCGGCGACGCCCTCGCCGAGCAGGCCGGGCAGCTGGAACAGCAGCGCCCGCAGCCCGGGCAGCAGCTCACGGGTGACGGGCAGCGCGCGCGCCTCGGGCAGCAGCTCGCGCAGCCGGTCGGGCGTGAGGAAACCGGCCAGCCAGGCGAATCCGTCGTCGGTGCGGGCGTAGACGCCGAGCGTGGCGACGCCGCCCTTGTCGCCGCTGCGGGCGCCGGCGACCCGGCCCAGCGGTGCGCGCCGGGTCGGGCCGTCGTCGGTCCACGGCGGCGGCGCGACCGGCTCCGGTCCGGCGGGTGCCTCGGCTGCCGCGGCGGGGGCGGGGAGACGCTCGGTGCTGCCGTCGGGCAGGCCGACCACCTGCGGCACCTCCGCGGCCGGCACCCAGGCCGCTGAGTAGACGCCGTAGGGGGAGGGGCTGGGCGGCGCGGCGGTCGCGTGGAAGCCGGGGATGCTGGCCAGCCCCAGCTCGATGACCGGCGCGGTGAACGCCTTGCCGACGCGCCGACGGTCGGGGTCCTTGACCGTGAGGTGCAGGAGGGCGGCGGCCTCCTCCTGCGTGTCGGCGTCGGCGCGGTCGGTGCGGGCCAGGGTGACCGTCACGTCCTGCGCGACGAGGGCCGGGGCGAGCTGGCGGCGCAGCAGCTCTGCCTTGCGCTCGATGTCGAGGCCGGTCAGCGGGAGCGTCATGGAGTTGCGGAAGCCGCCGAGGCGGTTGACCGCCACCTTGAGCCACTCGGCGGCGGGCAGGCCCCGGGCGCCGGAGATCGCCACGCGGTCGGGACCTGCCTGCTCCAGGCTCAGCGCGTCGAACCGGGTCACGACGTCGGGCCCGCCGTAGCGGCTGCCGGTCAGCTCGTAGAGCAACTGCTCGGTGACCGTCCCGACGGTCACGGCGCCACCGGTGCCGGGGTGCTTGGTGATCACCGCCGCACCGTCCGCGGCGACCTCGGCGAGCGGGAAGCCGACGTGGTCGAGCACGGCGGGGTCGGCGTCGCACAGCTCGGCGAAGAAGCTGAAGTTGCCGCCGGTGGCCTGTGCCCCGCACTCGAGCACGTGGCCGGCGACGGTGGCCCCGGCCAGGGCGTCGAGGTCGCCGGGGCCCCAGCCGTGGTGCCAGGCGGCCGGCCCGACGACGAGGCTCGCGTCGGTGACCCGGCCGGTCACGACGACGTCGGCGCCGGCCTCCAGCGCGCGGACGATGCCCCGGCAGCCGAGGTAGGCGTTGGCGGTGAGCGCGTCGGTGACGTCGCGGTCGCCGGGCGGGGTGTCCCCGGCCCGCAGCAGGCCGCGCGAGCGCAGATCGGCCAGCCGCGGGAGCAGGTCGTCGCCGCTCACCGTTGCCACCCGCACCGGCAGGCGGAGCCGCCGGCCGAGCTCGGTGACGGCCGCGGCCAGGCCCTGCGGGTTGAGCCCGCCGGCGTTGCTGACGATCCGGACGCCGCGCTCCAGGGCGGTGCCCAGGCAGTCCTCGAGCTGGGAGAGGAAGCTGCGCGCGTAGCCCGCCGACGGGTCCTCCTGCTTCTGCCGGCCGAGGATGAGCATGGTCAGCTCGGCCAGGTAGTCGCCGGTGAGGACGTCGATCTCACCGCCGTCCAGCATCTCGCGCATGGCGCTGTGCCGGTCGCCGTAGAAGCCGGAGACGTTGGCGATCCGCAGCGGTGCCGTATCCATGCGTGACCTCACGAGCTCGGTCACGGGGCCGCCCCGCGCAACGGTTCCCGGCCGGTCCCCGGCGGTCCGGCGAAGGCCTGCGCGATCCCCATCCACTCCTCGGCGGCGGGGCCGGTCACCTCGAGGGAGAGGTCGTCGCGGTGCCGGCGCTGGGTGACCAGCAGGCAGAAGTCCAGGGCCGGTCCCTGGACCACGTCGCCGACGTCGTCCGCATCCTCCGTGCCCCAGGTCCACAGCTCGCCGTCCGGACCGGTCAGCTCGACCCGCACCGGTTGCTCGGGAACGGCCATGCCGCGGACGGCGTAGGAGAACGGGCGCGCCCGGACGCCGATCTCGGCGACCGAGCACAGCCGGCGGGTCGCGGGGCGGTCCTGGCCGAGCGCGTCGACCACGTCCTGCCCGTGCGCCCAGGTCTCCATCAGCCGGGCGGTGACGAACGAGGCCGGGCTCATCGGCGGGCCGAACCACGGCACCCGCACGCCGGGCTCGAGGGCACGCAGCGCCCCGGCCAGCGCCTCGCGGCCGGCCCGCCAGGCGGCGAGCACCGCGGCGGGAGGATCCGCGCGGCCCTCCTCGGTCAGCCGGTCGACGTAGCCCCCGGCGTCGGCGCCCAGGCCGGTCACCATCACGGTGAAGCCGGCCGGGTCGGTGACGGCCAGCAGCGCGTCGCGGTCGAAGAACCGCAGGTGGTTGACGGTGTCGCGGATGTCCCAGCCGGCCGCCGGCGTCGGGGTGAGCCACGCGGCGCCGTCCAGCGGGGCCACCCGTGCGTCGAGGTCGGCGGCCTCGGCGTCCAGGTCGTCGACCAGGGTCTGCAGCAGCGCGGCGGCGCTCACGAGTCCGCCTCGCCGGCGTGCGTCGGCCGCGTTCGCGAGGCGGCTGCGCTCATGGGCGGGCTCGCACGCTCGCTCATGCCGTGAACCCGTCCATCCGGGCCAGCACCTGCAGCATCACCTCGTCGGCCCCGCCGCCGATCGAGGCCAACCGGGTGTCGCGGAAGAACCGCGAGGTCCAGTTCTCCTCCATGTAGCCCATGCCGCCGTGGAACTGCAGGCAGGTGTCGGCGACCTCGCGCAGCAGCCGGCCGGCGGTCAGCTTGGCGACGGTCGCCTTGCGGGTGGTGTCCTCGCCGTCCATGTAGGCCGCGGCGCAGGCGTAGTTGTGCGATTCCAGGAGGTCCACCTGGGCGGCGAGCTCGGCCAGCCGGAACGCGACGTACTGGCTGGCGATCAGCGGCTGGCCGAAGACCTGGCGCTGCCGGAGGTGGTCACGGGTGCGCTGCAGGGCCCAGCGGCAGCTGCCGACGGCGCCGTACGCGGCGAACATGCGCTCGACGACGAACTGCGCCATCTGCTGCTGGAAGCCGCGCCCGATCTCGCCGATCGTGTTCGAGACCGGCACGCGGACGTCCTCGAAGAACAGTTCGGCGGTGTCGGAGGAGCGGTTGCCGAGCTTGTCCAGCTTCCGGGAGACGGTGAAGCCCGGGGTGTCGGTCGGCACGATGATCTGGCTCATCCCGCGGTAGCCGCCCTCGTCGGAGGTGCGGGCGAGCAGGCACAGCCAGTCCGACTGGGTGCCGTTGGTGATGTAGAGCTTGCTGCCGTTGACGACCCACTCGTCCCCGTCGCGCACCGCCCGGGTGCGCAGCCCGGCGACGTCGGAGCCTGCGCCCGGTTCGGTCACCGCGATCGAGCAGACCTGCGTGCCGAGGATCGCCGGCTCGAGGTACCGGCGCTTGAGCTCCTCGCTGCCGAACTCGTGCAGCGACGGGGTGGCCATCATGGTCTGCACGCCGATGGCCATGGGGATGCCGGCCGCGCCGGCGCGGTGCAGCTCCTCGCAGAGCACCACGGTGAACAGGTGGTCGGCTCCCTGGCCGCCGTACTCGGGGTCGTACTCGAGGCCGAGCAGGCCCAGCGCGCCCAGCTTGGGGAACAGCTCGTGGGCGGGGAAGGTGCCGGCACGTTCCCAGTCGTCGACGAAGGGGGCGATCTCCCGCTCCACGACGCCCCGGACGACCTTGCGGAAGGCGTGGTGCTCGTCGGTGAAGCGCATGCGTACTCCTGACGGAGGCGACGCCCAACCGGGGCCGCGGTCGAACTTGACGATCTCGTCAGGTTAGTCGGCCGGGTGTGATCCGGACAACGATCGGCACGGGCCGCGGCAGGCGACGGGGACCGCGGCCACTCGACCGGCCACGAGCAGGTCCGGTCGGTGACCCGCGTCACCTCCGGCTACGTTGGCCCGCATGTCACGTCTGCCGCTCGTGAGCTCTGACGACGAGAACGCCGACCCGCTCGCCCGGGAGGTGCTGAAGGCGGTGAGCGCAGCACGCGGTCGCAGTGTCGATCCGAACGTCTACCGCGCGGTCGCCAATCACCCACGCGCCCTGCAGAAGATGGTCGAGTTCGGGACCGTCGTCTACTTCCAGAACTCGATGACGCCGGCTCAGCGGGAACTGGCGTACCTGACCGCCTCCGTCACCAACGACTGCCACTACTAGATCCCCACGCACGTGCTGCTCGGTCGAGCAGCGGGACTGACCGAAGAGAAGCTCGCGCACCTGGGGGACGACCCTCTCCCGGACGGCGTGTACGAACCCGATGAGGCGGCGATCGTCCGTTACGCGCAGCGGTCCACGCGCATGGCGGTCATCGACGACGAGCTTTACGGCGACCTGGCACGACACTTCACGCCGGAGCAGATCATCGAGATCTGCTTCACCGTGGGGCTGTCCAACATGATCAACCGGTTCCACGCCACCTTCCTCACGGAGGTCGACCCCGAGACCCAGGAGGCGCTGGCGCCCAGCTGCCCGTTGTCCTATCCACAGCTGCCGCAGCCCTGACGGCCGGACGGCGACCGCGGTCGGCGACCGTCTCGATCTCTCGGCCGGACCGCGGTCGGTGCCCGAGGGGCGACGCGGTGCCTGCGCACACGCGACCACGGCCGGATGCGGGTGGGCGTCCGCCGCCTGTCCGGGGTGACCCCTGCGTCGAGCGGAGGCCGGGGGAGCGCTCGGCGTGGGCCGGGCAGCGACGCGGGTCACCTGACGAATCTGCGGCGACGGATTGTCACGACTTCATAACGCGTCTACGGTGGCCGGGTCCGGTCGGTCGTCACGTCCCCATCGGGGAAGCCGAGCGGACGCCGCCGAGTCGCCCTCCGGGCGAGCCGGGGACCCGCCGCAGTACTGGGGTGAACCCCACTCCGGACACACCGTCCGGAGTGGGGAGGGCTGCTTCCCGCCCGAACCCGTCAGCTAACTCGGTAGGCGGCCATCGGGAGAACGGAGAGCCGCCGGATGGCGCGCCCCTGTACCGCTGCACCACCCTGTCGGCCCCGTCCTCGCCGGCCCCGGGTGCGTCTGCGTACCTGATCGCCCTCGGCCGTCCGGAGCGGACGCCGCCCGCGGGCCCACCGACCCGAGCAGCCCTGCTCGACCGGCACTCTGCCGCCTCCCCGGTGCGTCCGCGCCGGCCCGGCGCTGCCCGGACGGCCGCAGAGCCCCGCTGTTCGCACACCCGCCGCAGCTCCCGTGCCCCCTCGGGGCGTCGCTGCGCGCCCATGCTCTCGGAGGACCCCGCACCCATGGCCCCCCGCACCACCACGTCCGGCCGCGCCGCCCGCTCCCGCCGCCGCCCGCCCGCCGCCGTCCGCCGTCCCGCGCTCTACCTGGGCGTCGCCACGGCCGGCGCCGTCCTGGTCAACGTCGTCGTCGGTGTGGAACCGGCCGCACAGGCCGACGCCGCGCCGTCGGAGACGGTCAGCGTCGCCCGGGAGCTCGGGCTCACCGCCCGGTCCGGCCCGGTCGAGGTGACGCAGGACCTGCAGCCGCTCCAGGACCTGGCGGCCAGCCGCACCGCCCGCGAGGCCGCGGAGACCGCGGCCCGGCAGGCACAGGCCGCCGCCGACCAGGCCGTGCTGGACCGGCAGAAGGCCGAGGTGGAGGCCGCCGCCCGCGCCGCCGTCGAGGCGGAGGAGATC
>NZ_SPQN01000080.1 GCF_004571065.1 Geodermatophilus sp. DF01-2 | reverse complement strand
GCGGTGAACGCGCCGGGGGCCTCGGCCAGCCGCTCGCCGGCGAGCACGACCGCGCCCGGCTGCCGCAGCGCCTCCACGGCGGGCCCGCCCCAGGTGCCCTCGGCGAGGGCGGCCAGCGAGCGGGCCTCGGTGCCGGGCAGCGTGGTGAGCACCGTGGCCTGCAACTTCTCGGCGGCGCGGGTCGCGAACGGCGCGAGGTCGAAGACCGCCAGCCGGTTCTTCTGCACGGCCCGGCGCAGCCGCAGGAAGACGATGGGCGACTCCTCCTCCGGCTCGAGGCCGGCGAGCAGCACCGCAGGAGCGGCGGCGAGGTCGGCGTAGGTGACCGCGCCGTTGGCGGGGCCGGTGCCGGCGACGTGCGCGGCCAGGAAGGCCAGCTCCTCCGTCGAGTGCGCGCGGGCGCGGGCGTCGACGTCGTTGGTGCCGAGCGCCACACGGGCGAACTTGGCGTAGGCGTAGGCGTCCTCGACGGTCAGCCGGCCCCCGGGCAGCACGCCGACGCCGCCGGTGTCCCGCGCGGCGCGCAGCCCGGCCGCCGCGGCGGCCCACGCCTCGGGCCAGGACGCCGGCTCCAGGACGCCGTCCCGCCGCACCAGCGGGGTGGTGAACCGGTCGTTGGCGGTGGCGTAGCGGAAGGCGAAGCGACCCTTGTCGCAGTTCCACTCCTCGTTGACCGCCGGGTCCTCCCCCGCCAGCCGGCGCAGCACCTTGCCCCGTCGGTAGTCGGTGCGCTGGGCGCAGCCGGACGCGCAGTGCTCGCAGACGCTGGGCTCGCTGCGGAGGTCGAACGGCCGGGAGCGGAACCGGTACTGCGCGCTGGTGAGCGCGCCGACCGGGCAGATTTGGGTGGTGTTGCCGGAGAAGTAGGACTCGAACGGCTCGTCCTCGTAGATGGCCACCTGCTCCAGGGCGCCCCGCTCGAAGAGTTCGATGAACGGGTCGCCGGCGACCTGCTGCGAGAAGCGGGTGCAGCGAGCGCAGAGCACGCAGCGCTCCCGGTCGAGCAGGACCTCGCTGCTGATCGGCAGCGGCTTGGGATAGGTCCGCTTGACGTCGACGAACCGGCTCTCGGCGCGCCCGTTGCTCATCGCCTGGTTCTGCAGCGGGCACTCCCCGCCCTTGTCGCAGACCGGGCAGTCCAGCGGGTGGTTGATCAGCAGCAGCTCCATCGTGCCCTGCTGCGCCTTGTCCGCCACCGGGCTGGTGAGCTGCGTCTTCACCACCATCCCGTCGGTGACCGGCATGGTGCAGGAGGCGACCGGCTTGCGCTGCCCCTCCACCTCGACCAGGCACTGACGGCAGGCGCCGACCGGCTCGAGCAGCGGGTGGTCGCAGAACCGCGGGATCTGCACGCCGATCATCTCGGCGGCCCGGATGATGAGCGTCCCCTTCGGTACGGCGACCTCGAAGCCGTCGATGGTGCAGTGGACGGCGTCCACCGGTGGGGGCTGATCAGCCGGGTGCGGGTCGGACACCGCCGGGACGGCGGCCGGGGCGGGTCGGGGGGTGGTCACGAGGCGACTCCCACGGGTTCGAGCCGGAGGCTGCGGCCGAGACGGGCCTGCTCCTCCGGGGGCAGCAGGGCGACGTAGTCGTCCCGGAAGTACTTCAGCGAGCTGGCGATGCAACTCGTCGCGCCGTCACCGAGGGCACAGAAGGAGCGGCCCAGGATGTTGTCGCAGGTGTCGATGAGCAGGTCCAGGTCGGCCGCCGTCCCCCGGCCGTCGACGAGCCGCTGCAGGATCTGGACCAGCCAGTAGGTGCCCTCCCGGCACGGGGTGCACTTGCCGCAGCTCTCGTGCGCGTAGAACTCGGTGAACCGCAGGGTGGCCTCGACGATCGAGTCGGTCTCGTCGAAGACCATGAGCGCGGTGGTGCCGAGCATGGAGCCGGCGGCGGCCACCGAGTCGAAGTCCAGCGGGACCTCGAGGTGCTCGGCGGTGAAGTACGGCGTCGACGAGCCGCCCGGCGTCCAGAACTTGAGCTGGTGCCCCGGCCGGACGCCGCCGGCCATCTCCAGCAGCTCGCGCATCGTCGTCCCCATGGGGGCCTCGTACTGGCCCGGCCGGACGACGCGGCCCGACAGCGAGTAGATCTTCGGCCCGGGCGACTTCTCCGGCCCGAACTCCTTGAACCAGTCCGACCCGCCGCGGACGACGAACGGCACGCTGGCCAGCGTCTCGACGTTGTTGATCACCGTCGGCGCCCCGTAGAGGCCGGCGACGGCGGGGAACGGCGGCTTGAGCCGCGGCTGGCCCCGGTAGCCCTCCAGGGAGTCCAGCAGCGCGGTCTCCTCGCCGCAGATGTAGGCGCCGGCGCCGGCGTGCACGATCAGCTCGAGGTCGTAGCCGGAGCCGAGGATGTCGGTACCGAGGTATCCGGCCTCGTACGCCTCCTGGACGGCGGAGACCAGCCGGCGGTGGGCGTGCACGGCCTCGCCGCGGACGTAGATGACGGCCAGGTGCGAGCGGATGGCGTAGGCCGAGATGATCACGCCCTCCACCAGGGAGTGCGGGTCGGCCATCATCAGCGGCAGGTCCTTGCAGGTACCGGGCTCCCCCTCGTCGGCGTTGACCACGAGGTATTTCGGCATCGCGGCCGGTCCGGTCGGCGTCTCCCCCGGCTTGGGCTGCGGGATGAAGCTCCACTTCATACCGGTCGGGAAGCCGGCGCCGCCGCGGCCGCGCAGGCCGGAGTCCTTGACCAGGCCGACCAGCTCGTCGGGGGTCATCGACAGCGCGGTGCGCAGCGCGGTGTAGCCGTCGAGCCGCTCGTAGGTCGACAGCCGCCAGGACTGCGGCTCGGCCCAGCGCGAGGTGAGGACGGGGGCGAGAGGCACGGTCAGGCCTCCTTGCTGTCGGTCGGGGTGGTTCCCGTGGCGGGTTCGGTGGCGGGCGGGTTCTCGGTGCCGGCCCGTTGCCGGCCCCGCGGCTGTCCGTACTCGGCACCCTTGTCGGGGTGGGCCTGCGCAGCGCCGGCCCGCTCGGCCGGGGTGTCCGCGGCTGCGACGCGGGCGTCGGCGGCCTCCTCCTCCGGGGTCTCGCCGGCCCCGGAAAGGGCCCCGCCCCCCTCACCCCTCGCAGGCTCGGGGCGAGCCTCCGGGACGGGGCCGGGACGGGGTCCTCCTGCCGTCCCCCGCAGCCCACCGGTGTCGGCCGGTGGCTGCTCGGGTCCGGGCATGGGTGGGGCGGCCTCGCCGCGCTCGGCGGCCAGCCGGAGTCCGGCCAGAGTCGGCTCGATCCGCCCCTCCGCGTCGATCGCCGCCCGGGCGACGTCGGCGTCGGCGTACTGCGAGAAGCCGGCCAGCTGCCGCGAGATCCCGCGGAAGTCGGTGAGCGGCGCGCCCCGCGTGGGGTGCGGCTTCTCGCCGCGCCGCAGGGCCGCGACGAGGACCCGGGCGCTCTCGACGTCCTGCTGGTCGTAGAACTCGTAGTCGACGGTGACCACCGGCGCGTAGTCGCAGGCGGCCAGGCACTCGGCGTGCTCGAGGGTGACCGAGCCGTCGGCGGCGGTCTCGTCGTGGTGGACGCCGAGGTCGGCGGCGAGCGCGTCGAAGATCCGCTGCCCGCCCAGGACGGCGCAGAGCGTGTTGGTGCACACGCTGACCAGGTGCCGCCCGGTGGGACGGCGCTTGTACATCGTGTAGAAGGTCGCGACCGCGCCGACCTCGGCCTTGGTCAGCCCCAGTTCCTCGGCGCACAGCGCCACGCCCTCGGGCGTGACGTAGCCCTGGTAGCTCTGCACCAGGTGCAGCATCGGCAGCAGCGCCGAGCGCGCCTGCGGGTAGCTGCCGATGATCTCCCGCGCCTCGAGCCGGGTCTGCTCGGTCAGCGGCGGGAGCTCGGCGAGGGTCTCGGGGCTCGAGTCCACCGGCGAGCTGTCGAAGCCGGTGACCGCCGTCCCCTCCGGGGACCCGGGGAGCGCACTCACGCCGCCTCCTCGCTGGCGCTCGTCGACGCCGCTCGCGGCGCTGCTGTGCTCATCGGTTCGCTCGCAAGCTCGCTCACCTGTCACAGCCCCCCATCACCGGGTCCAGGGAGGCGATCGCCGCGATGACATCGGCGATCATGCCGCCCTCGCTCATCGCCGCCGTCGCCTGCAGGTTGACGAAGCTGGGATCACGCACGTGCACCCGGAACGGCCTGGTGCCGCCGTCGCTGACCACGTGGTAGCCGAGCTCGCCGCGCGGGGACTCGATCGGCACGTAGACCTGGCCGGCCGGCACCCGGAAGCCCTCGGTGACCAGCTTGAAGTGGTGGATCAGGGCCTCCATCGACTCGCCCATGATGTGGCGGACGTGGTCGAGGGAGTTGCCCATGCCGTCGGGGCCGAGGGAGAGCTGCGCGGGCCAGGCGATCTTCTTGTCCTCGACCATCACCGGACCCGGCTCGAGGCGGTCCAACGCCTGCTCGATGATCTTCAGCGACTCGTTCACCTCGGCCATGCGGACCAGGTAGCGGCCCCAGGCGTCGCAGGTGTCGGCGGTGGGCACCTCGAAGTCGTAGGTCTCGTAGCCCAGGTAGGGCTCGACCTTGCGCAGGTCCCACGGCAGCCCGGCGGCGCGCAGCACCGGCCCGGTGACGCCGAGCGCGATGCAGCCGGTGACGTCGAGGTACCCGGCGTCCTTGAGGCGAGCCTGCCAGATCGGCTGGCCGGTGAGCAGCTTGTGGAAGTCGGCCACCCGGGCCGGCATGGCCCCGAGGAACTCGCGGATGTGCTCGACGGCGCCCTCGGGGAGGTCCTGCGCCAGCCCACCCGGGCGGATGTAGGCGTGGTTCATCCGCAGCCCGGTGATCTCCTCGAGCAGGTCGAGCACCAGCTCCCGCTCCCGGAAGCCGTTGGTCATCCCGGTGAGCGCGCCCATCTCCATGCCGAAGGTGGCCAGCGCGACCAGGTGCGAGGCGATCCGGTTGAGCTCCATGACCAGGACGCGGATCGTCTGCGCGCGCTGCGGCGCCTCGATCCCGAGCAGCTTCTCGACGGCCAGGCAGTAGCCGGCCTCGTTGAACAGCGGCGACAGGTAGTCCATCCGCGTCACGAATGTCGTGCCCTGCGTCCAGGTGCGGTACTCGGTGTTCTTCTCGATGCCGGTGTGCAGGTAGCCGATCACCACGCGCGCCTTGGTGACCGTCTCCCCCTCGAGGTCGAGCACCAGCCGCAGGACGCCGTGGGTGGAGGGGTGCTGCGGGCCCATGTTGACGACTAGCCGTTCCTCGCCGTAGGCCTCGGTGCCCAGCGTCTGGTCCCAGTCGCCGCCGGTGACGGTGTAGACCCGGCCCTCGGTGGTCTCGCGCGAGCCGGCGTACGGGTCGGTGGCGTTGTAGGTCGTGCTCATCGGTAGCTCCGCCGGATGTCGGGGAGGGGGTGGGTGGGCGGGACGATCGTGACCGCCCGCGGCGCCGAGGCCCGGCTCATCGGTAGCTCCTGCGGGTGTCGGGCAGAGGGATGGGTGGGCGGGACCCCCTGTGGCCCGTGCTGACGCAAGGCCCGGCTCATCGGTAGCTCCTGCGGGTGTCGGGCGGAGGAATCGTGGCGTCGTGGTACTCGACCGGGACTCCGCCGAGCGGGTAGTCCTTGCGCTGGGGGTGGCCGTCCCAGTCATCGGGCATGAGGATCCGGGTCAGCGCCGGGTGGCCGTCGAAGACGACGCCGAACATGTCCCAGGTCTCCCGCTCCTGCCAGTCCGCCGTCGGGTAGACGGAGGCGACCGAGGGGACGTGCGGGTCCTCGGCGGTGACCGCGACCTCCAGCCGGATGCGCCGGCGGTAGGTCATCGAGGTCAGGTGGTAGACGACGTGCAGCCGCGGCCGGTCGGGCCCAGCCGCCGGGCCGCCGGAGTCGAGGTAGTCGGCGCCGGAGACGCTGCTGCACAGCTCGAAGCGCAGCGCCTCGTCGTCGCGGAGCGCCTGCACCAGGGACAGCAGGTGCTCGCGGGCCACGAAGTAGGTGATCTCGCCGCGGTCGACCAGCACGCGCTGCACGGCGGCGTCGTAGGTGGCCTGCCCGACAGCCTCGATCAGCGCATCGGTGACCTCGTCGAAGTAGCCGCCGTAGGGCCGGTCGGTGGAGTGCAGCGCGACCGCACCGCCGGGCTCGACGCGGACGAGCCCGCCGAACCCGGAGGTGTCGCCGGTGCCGGAGACCCCGAACGCGCCCTTGCGGAAGCCTCCGCTCGGGGCGGTCGCACCGATCGCGGCGTCCTCTCCGCTGCGGTCGCCGGGGCCGGTCACCGTGTCACCTGCTCGGCTCCGGTCTCGTTCCGCTCCTCGGTCCACATCATCGGTCGCCTCCGCGGTCGCTCCGCTCCTCGCTCGCAGAGCTCGCTGCGATGCTCGCTCCCTGTCGGCTCCGGGCATCTCCCTGCGATGCTCGCCCGGCCGTCGTCGTCGTGGTTCCGCTCCGCACGAAGGGCTCCGGCAGCAGGACCGCGTTGCCTCCGCGCTGCTCGATGGCGAACTGGCCGGTGCGCCGCTCGGCGGCGGCCCGCTCGTAGGCCGCCCGCTTCTCCTTGTCGACCCGCACCGTCGACGGCATCTCGACGAGCAGGTCCGGCGCCCGCCCCTCGGCCCGTGCGCGCTCGAGCTCCCGGGTCCGCTTCTCCCCCAGCGGCTCGTTCATGATCTTGTGATGCAGCTTGAGGATGGCGTCGGTGAGCATCTCCGGCCGCGGCGGACAGCCGGGCAGGTACATGTCCACCGGGACGACGTGGTCGACGCCCTGCACGACCGCGTAGTTGTTGAACATCCCGCCGGAGCTGGCGCAGACCCCCATCGCCAGCACCCAGCGCGGCTCGGGCATCTGGTCGTAGATCTGCCGCAGGACCGGCGCCATCTTCTGGCTGACCCGGCCGGCGACGATCATCAGATCGGCCTGCCGCGGGGAGGCCCGGAAGACCTCCATGCCGAAGCGGGCCAGGTCGTACCGGCCGGCGCCGGTCGCCATCATCTCGATCGCGCAGCAGGCCAGCCCGAAGGTGGCCGGCCACAGCGACGACTTGCGCGTCCAGTTGACCACCTTCTCCACCGTGGTCAGCAGGACGCCGTTCGGCAGCTTCTCCTCGAGTCCCATCGCCGGCTCCTCAGTCCCAGTCCAGGCCGCCGCGCCGCCACACGTAGACGTAGGCGATGAACACGGTGCCGATGAAGACGACCATCTCGACCAGCCCGAAGACGCCGAGTGCGTCGTTGGCTACGGCCCACGGGTAGAGGAAGACGATCTCGATGTCGAAGACGATGAAGATCATCGCCGTGAGGTAGTACTTGACCGGGAACCGACCGCCGGTCAGCGGCTGGTCCACCGGCTCGATGCCGCATTCGTAGGCGGCCAGCTTGGCCCGGTTGTACCGGCGGGGGCCCACGAACGGCGCGACCGCGACCGAGAACAGCGCGAACGCCGCCGCCAGCGCGAACAGCCCGACGATCGGGACGTACATCGAGAGCACCAGCGCTACCCCTCTCCGTCGAGGGTCGAATGGGTGTCGGTCACGTCAGACCGCCGGGGCCAGCCGGGTGAGGACGGCGACGGCGCGGTCGAACCGGTCGCCGTCCCGGCCGTCGGAGAGGTTGCCCATCAGCCGCAGCGCCGCGGCCACCAGCGCCGGTCGCTTGAGCCCGTGCGCCGTCGCGAAGCGGACCAGGTCCGGCCGGGCCATCAGCGCGAGCAGACCCGTGGCCAGCCGGTGGTGGCGCCCGTACTCCTCGCGCAGCCGAGCCGGGTACCGGCGCAGCACGGCCTCACGGCGCGGCCCCTCCGGCGCGGCCAGCGCCTCCGCCGCCGTCTCGGCCGCCATCCGGCCGGTCTCCAGCGCGTAGCTGATCCCCTCGCCGTTAACCGGGTTGACCGTGCCGGCGGCGTCCCCGGCCAGGAGCAGCCCGCGGGTGTAGGCCGGTCCGCGGTGCAGGGCCATCGGCAGGCCGGCGCCGCGCAACGGGGTGACGGCGTGCTCCTCGCCGAACTGCCACTCCGGCGGGAGCGTGGCCAGCCACTCGCGCAGCACCGTGCGCGGCTCGGCGCCGGTGCCGCGACGGGTGTCCAGCAGGCCGAAGCCGACGTTGCTGGTGCCGTCGCCCATGCCGAAGGCCCAGCCGTAGCCGGGCATCGAGTCCGCGCTCGGGCCGGCGGGAGAGAGGTCGAAGGAGATGTCGAGGTACTCGTCGTCCGTGCGCGGTGAGGAGACGTACCGGCGGACGGCGACGCCCAGCGGCCGGTCCTCCCGCCGCACCAGCCCCAGCGCCTTGCCCAGGCGTCCGGACAGCCCCTCGGCGGAGACGACCAGCGGCGCACGCCAGGTGGCCGGCGTCCGGTCCGACCCCTCCTCGGCGTGCACCCCGGCGACCCGGCCGGCGTCGTCCAGGAGCGGGCCGGTGACCGTGACCTCGCAGAGCACCCGGGCGCCGGCCGCCGCGGCGTGGGCGGCGAGGCCGGCGTCGAGATCGCGGCGGCTGCGGACCAGGCTGTAGGACGGCCAGCGCTGCAGGGTCGGCCAGTCGACCTCGGTCACCTGGCCGCCGCCGGTGACCCGCAGCCCCTTGTGGCGGACCCAGCCGACGGTGTCGACGCCCATGTCGGCCAGCGCCGTGACGCCGCGCGGGGTCAACCCGTCGCCGCAGACCTTCTCGCGGGGGAAGCGGGCCTTCTCCAGGACGGCGACGTCGAGCCCGGCCCGGGCCAGGTGCCAGGCGGCCGAGGAACCCGCAGGACCGGCGCCGACGACGAGCACGTCGGCCCGCCGGTCGCCGTCGTCCACCTCAGGCCCCCTCACGTCGAGTTCCGGCGACTTTGTGAATTGCTTCACAAGGCCGCCCGGTCCCTACTCTAGGCCGGGATGTGAGCTTGGTGACAAGTGGGCTGGTGGAACCGTGCGTCACAGCTCCCTGAAGGACCCCGTCCTCCTCGAAGAGGACCCCGTCCCCCTCGAGGAAGGACCCCGCCCCGCTCGAGAAGGACCCCGTCCCCCTCGAGAAGGACCCCGTCCCCCTCACCCCTCGCACGCTCGGGGTGAGGGGGACGGGGCCTTTCGGCTCGGGGTGAGCCTCCGGACGGGGCCTTTCGGCTCGGGATGAACCTCCGGACGGGGCCTTTCGGCTCGGGATGAACCTCCGGACGGGGCCTTTCGGCTCGGGATGAACCTCCGGACGGGGCCGACCGGGTCACGGGCGCGGCTTGCGACCGCGGTGCAGCGCGACGATGCCGCCGGTGAGGTCGCGCCACGCCACGTCGTCCCAGCCGGCCGCCTGCACCCGCGCGGCCAGCGCCGGCTGGTCGGGCCAGGCGCGGATCGACTCGGCGAGGTAGACGTAGGCGTCGGGGTTGCTGCTCACCGCGCGGGCGATCCGCGGCAGGGCCCGCATCAGGTACTCGGTGTAGACGGTGCGGAACGGCGCCCAGGTCGGGCTGGAGAACTCGCAGACGACGAGCGAGCCGCCGGGGCGGGTCACCCGGGCGAACTCGCGCAGCGCGACGTCGGGGTCGGCGACGTTGCGCAGGCCGAAGGAGATGACCACGCCGTCGACGCTCTCGTCGGCCAGGGGCAGCGCCATGGCGTCGCCGGCCACCTTGGGCACCGCCCGGGACGCGCCCGCCCGGAGCATCCCCTGGGAGAAGTCGCAGGCGACCGCGTGCACGCCGCCGCTCGCGAGCTCGACCGTGGAGACCGCCGTCCCGGCGGCGACGTCGAGCACCGTCTGCCCCGGGCGGGCGTCCAGCGCCCCCCGGGTGGCCCGCCGCCATAACGCGTCGAGGCCGCCGGAGAGCACCGTGTTGGTCAGGTCGTAGCGCCGCGCGACCCGGTCGAACATGGCCGCGACGTCGGTCGGTTGCTTGTCCAGACCGGCCCGCAACCCCGCGGTGTGTGCGCTCTCTCGCCGGTCTCCCACGGCGGGCGACGCTACCGGCTGCCTACGCTGGGGCCGTGACCGCCGCGGCCCTGACGTCCCCGGGTGCGGTCACACCCGTCGTCACCACGACCCCGCTGGCCGACGCGCCGGATCTGCTCGCTCTGCTGCCCCCGGCCGGTGCGCTGTCCTGGGTGCGCCGCGGGGATGGGCTGGTCGGCTGGGGTGAGGCGGCCCGACTGGAGGTCACCGGTCCCCGAGCCCTGGCCGAGGCGGCCACGTGGTGGGCGGACCACAGCGCCGGCCTCGACGTCGACGACCGCACCGGCGTGCCCGGCTCCGGTCCTGTCGTCTTCGCCAGCATCGCCTTCGACCCCGCCGCGGGGACGTCGGTGTTCGTCGTGCCCGAGGTCGTCGTCGGACGGCGGGACGGCGTGGCGTGGGTGACCACCGTCGGGGACGTCGACCCCGCCGAGGTGATGGACGACGCGCCCGAGGCCTCTCCGTCGCCGATGGGGCGGCTGCGCTACGCCGACGGCGCGCTGGACCCGGCCTCGTGGTGCGCGACGGTGGCCACGGCCGTGGAGCGGATCGACGCCGGGAAGCTGGCCAAGGTAGTGCTGGCGCGCGACCTCCTGGTCACCGCCGACGCGCCGCTGGACGCCCGTTCTCTCCTTGGCCGGCTGGCCGCCCGTTTCCCCGACTGCTGGACCTTCGCCGTCGACGGCCTGCTCGGGGCGACGCCGGAGCTGCTGCTGCGCCGGACGGGTCGGCAGCTGTCCTCCCGCGTGCTGGCCGGGACCGCGCCGCGCGGTGCCGGCGCGGACGACGACCGGCTCGCCGCCGGCCTGCTCTCCTCGGCCAAGGACCGCGCCGAGCACGCGCTGGCCGTCGACTCGCTGGTCGGCGCGCTGGACCCCTACTGCACGACGCTGTCCGCGCCGGAGGAGCCGGAGCTGCTCACGCTGGCCAACGTCCGCCACCTCGCCACCGACGTCGCCGGCGTCCAGCGGCGCAGCGGGCCCCGCGGTGGTGCCGGCCTGCTGGAGCTGGTCGGCGCGGTGCACCCGACGGCGGCCGTCTGCGGCACCCCGACCGGGGCGGCCGCGGCGCTGATCGGCGAGCTCGAAGGCATGGACCGGGGCCGCTACGCCGGTCCGGTCGGCTGGCTGGACGCGCGCGGGGACGGCGAGTTCGGCCTCGCCCTGCGCTGCGCGGAGCTGTCCGACGGGGACCCGGCCTCGGCGCGGCTGTTCGCCGGCTGCGGCATCGTCGCCGGCTCCGACCCGGCCGCCGAGCTGGCCGAGACCCAGGCCAAGTTCGCTGCCTTCCAGGCCGCTCTGGAGAGCTGACCGGCCGGCCGCCGGACGAGGCGGCCCGGCAGCCGGTGTTCTCGACTGCCGGACCTGGGTCCGTGGGACGGCCGGCCGCCCCCGGACCGTGGCACCGGTCTGCCCGGACGATCACCGGGTCAACCGGCGCCGGGCATGGCTCCGGTCCGCGTGAGCTCCTCGGCGATGTCGACCAGCTTGCGGTTGGTCTGCTGTGAGACCCGGGCCAGCACCTGGAATGCCTGGTCGGCGGTCAGCCGGTGGCGCTCCATGAGGATGCCCTTGGCCTGCCCGATGACGTCCCGGCTGCTCACGGCCTGGCGCAGGTCGGACTCGTGCCGGGCGCCGGCGAGGGCCACGGCGGCGTGGGCCGCGAGGACGAGGCCGACCTCCTCGGACTCCTTCCCGAACGCCTGCGGCTCGCGAGCGTAGACGTTGAGGGCGCCGAGGTTGTCGCCGTCGACGAACAGCCGGAAGCTCAGCGAGCTCATCACCCCGAGCTCCACCGCCTCCGCCGCGAAGCGGGGCCACCGCCGCTCGGCGCGCATGTCCTCGATGCGGACGGTCTCCTCCTCCCACACGGCGTCCAGACACGGCCCCTCCTGGACCCGGTTCTGCAGCTCGTCCATCCGCGCCGGCAAGTCCCCGGTCGCCGCGCGCGGCTCGACCCGCTCGCGGCCGGTGACGTACGTGATCGAGCACTCCTCGGCGCCGGGGATGGTGCCGACCGCGGTGGCGGTGATGGTGCGCAGGGTGGCCTCGACGTCGCCGTGCTCCTCCTGCAGCGCGCGGGCGACCTGGCCCATGATCTCGCCGAGGTTCTCCTCCACCCGGCCGCTGCCCGGCCCGTCCCCGGACACCGGCGCCGGCCGCTGTCCCTCGTCGCTCCCGCGGGACCTGGCTGCCCGCCTCGGCTCCTCCTTCACGGGAGCACCGTAACCACGGACGGCGAGGTCAGGCCGCGCCCAGCGCCTCGGCGGCGGCCGACCGCAGCGCCGCGGCCAGCTCCGCCTCGGCGCGCTGGTCGGTGCCGACGACGACGACCCGAGGCCCGCCCGCGACGACGGCGTCCGCCAGCCCGGACGGCCCGGCCACCCGGAGCGCCGGCCAGCCGAGCGCCTCGGCGACGGCGACCAGGTCGCGGCCGTGCGGCGTGCCGAACACCCGCCGGTAGCCCGCTTCGTACCGCGGCTGACCGGGCTCCAGCTGGGCGAAGATCCCGCCGCCGTCGTTGTCGGGGACGACGAGGGTGAGGTCGGGCCGCCGCTCCCCCTCCCCGACCAGCAGTCCCTGCAGGTCGTGCAGGAACGTGAGGTCCCCGAGCAGGGCGAACGCCGGGCCCCCGTGCGCAAGGGCGGCGCCCACCGCGGTCGACACGGTGCCGTCGATGCCGGCGACCCCGCGGTTGGCGAGCACGGTCAGCCCGTTCCGCGGGACGGCCAGCCGGTCGACGTCGCGGACCGGGGTCGACGAACCGAGGACGAGCAGCGCGCCGTCGGACAGGCCGGCCACGAGGTCGCGGGCCAGCAGGCCCGCGGTCAGCCCCGGCGCGGCGTCGAGCAGGCCGTCCACGGCCGTCCCCACCCGGCTGGCCGCGGCGCACCAGGCCGCGCGCCACGCCGGGTCGGCCGGGGTGCCGGGGACGGGAAGTGCGCCGACCCACGACGTCGACCGGCCGGCGTCGGCCCAGCGCGGCGCGGCGGCGACCGTCTCCACCCGGACGGCGGGGTCGGCGAGCAGCGCCGACACCGGCCGGGACAGCGTCGGCCGGCCCACCACCAGCACCCGGTCGGGGCGGTGCGCGGCCAGCCAGCCCGGCGCGCCGAGCAGCAGCGCGCCGCCGCGCACGGACTCCGCCCACGCGCCGCTGGACGGCTCGGCGACCACCGGCCAGCGCTGCGCCTGCGCCAGCTCGGCCGCCGCCCGGCCGAGCGCGGGCGGCGCGTCACCGACGACGACGAGCGTCCGCGCCGGGCCGGTGTCGGCGGGTGCCGGCGAGGGTGTGACGGAGCCGTCCGTCCACGGCACACCGCCGGCCCGGCCGACCCACGGACCGCTCGGCTGCGTCCCGGGGTCCTCCGGCAGCAGAGGCTCGCGGAACGGCAGGTTGAGGTGCACCGGGCCCGGGTCGCCGGAGAGCACCCCCCGAGCGGTGAGCAGCGCCTTGGCCACCAGCGAGCGCCAGTACCGGTTCTGGGCCTCCTTCCGGCCGGTCTCGGGCACCCCGACGTCGACCGCCGCCCGGACCGCCGTGCCGTAGAGGCCGGACTGGGCGATGGTCTGGTTGGCCCCGGTGTCGCGCAGCTCCGGCGGCCGGTCGGCGGTCAGCGCCAGCAGCGGCACCCCGGCGGCGTCGGCCTCGAGCACGGCGGCGTGCAGGTGCGCCGTCGCCGTCCCGGAGGTGGTCAGCACGGGCACCGGCCGCCCGGAGGCCTTCGCCAGGCCGAGGGCGAGGAAGGCCGCCGCCCGCTCGTCGATGCGCACGTGCAGGGTCATCCGGCCGGCCCGCTCGGCCTCGAACAGCGCCAGCGCCACCGGCGCGGAGCGGGACCCGGGCGCCACCACGGCGTCGGTGACCCCGCCACGGACCAGCTCGTCGACGAGCACCCGGGCGAGGGCGGTGGAGGGGTTCACCCGCGCACCGCGTCCAGCCGGGCCCGCCAGCGTGCCTCGATGGCCGGGTCGGCGGCGACCTCGGCCAGCCGGTCGGGCGTCACGGCCCGCACCGGCAGCGCGCCGTCCACCGGCAGCAGCGGGGCGCTGGTGACGTCGCCGTCGAGCAGCGCCACGGTGGCCAGCCCGCAGGCGAACGGCAGCTCCGGCAGCGCGGCGGCGAGGGCCACCCCGGCGGCGATGCCCACCGACGACTCCAGCGCCGAGGAGACGACGCACGGCAGGCCGTGGGCCTCGGCGACCCGCATCGCCGCCCGCACCCCGCCGAGCGGCTGCACCTTGAGGACGACGACGTCGCAGGCCTCCCGCAGGTCCACCCGCAGCGGGTCGACCGCGCGGCGCACCGCCTCGTCGGCGGCGACCCGGACGTCGATCCGCCGGCGCAGCGCGGCCAGCTCCGCGAGCGACGCGCAGGGCTGCTCGACGTACTCCAGGCCCACCCGGCCCAGCTCGCGGATGCGGGCCACCGCGGTGTCGACGTCCCACGCGGCGTTGGCGTCGACGCGGATCGCGCCGTCCGGGCCCAGTGCATCGCGCACCGCCTCGACGCGGGCCAGGTCGTCGGCCGCCGTCTGCTCCGGATCGGCGACCTTCACCTTGGCCGTCCGGCAGCGCGAGGCCGCCACGATCGCGTGCGCTCGCTCGGGGTCGACGGCGGGCACGGTGACGTTGACCGGCACCGCGTCGCGCACCGGTGCCGGCCACCCCTCGCAGGCGGCCTCGACCGCCGCGGCCCACCATCGGCGGCTCTCGGCGACGTCGTAGTCCCAGAACGGGGAGAACTCGCCCCAGCCGGCGGACCCCTGCACCAACACGCCGTCGCGGACGTCGATGCCCCGGAATCGGGCGCGCATCGGCACCGACCAGACCCGCGCTCCGTCGAGCTGCGGCGGGTCGGCGGAGGTCACGCTGATCAGCGTAGGAGGCGGGCGGCCGACCGGTTCCACGGCAACTCCGGGCGGCGTCGGAACACGAGCTCGTTTCGCTGGCCGGGCAGCCGGCCATCGCGTATCATCGAACGAGTGTTCGATGGCGTGGTGTTCTCGGAAGGGCCGGGTGGCTCGTCGGTCGAACACGCCCTGACCGCGGTGCTCGACCGCCGGGACGCCGCCTCAGAGCCGCCCTTCGTCGTCGACCGGGTGTATCCGGAGCTGCTATGGGGCCGGGCGTGGCTGCACGAGCCCGCCGCACCGCGGCTGGGCGACTGTGCCCGGCGGACACGGCTGATCCGGTGGATGCGGCTGCCGCCGAGCTGGACCGGTTGCTGGCCACCGCTGCGGCGCCGTTGGCGCGGGCGGCGGCGTCGCGGGAGATCGCCCGGCTGTCGGCGGTGGTGGCCGCCTCGCTGGCGGAGTTCGCCCGGTGTCGGCCGGCGACGGCGTTCGACCGGCAGTCCGGGCAGCGCGGGGCGATGTCGGCGGCCAGCCGGGCGGCCCGGCCGGTGGCGCTGACCGAGGTCAGCGAGTGGGCGGTCGACGAGGTGGCGCTGACGCTGCGCATCCCCGGTCCGGCGGCCACCGCGCAGTTGGCCGAGGCGCTGGTGCTGGACGAACGGCTGCCGGGCACCCACCAGCTGTTGGCCCGGGGGAAGCTGTCCCCGGCGCACGCCCGGCAGATGATCAACGTGGTCGGCCCGGTGGCCGACGACGGGTTGCGCGCCGACATCGAGGCGCACGTGCTGGGCCTGCTGGGGGACGAGACCCCACCGCAGCTGGGCGACTGTGTCCGGCGGATCGTGCTGCGTCGGGACGCCGAGGCCCGCCCGCACATCGCGATCGTCGACCAGCTGCGGGCAGCCTGGTGGCCCTTCGACGACGGCGGCCTGGCGGTCACCCCGCCCAACGGCGAGATCCGGGTCAGCCACCCACCCCGCTGCGGCACCGACCTCGACCTCCCGCCCTACTAGATCGACATTCCCGCTAGCCTGGGACCTCGTGCCCCGGCACCTGACCCCCGTGCCTGCGCCCGCCGATCCCCTCGCGCTCCTGCCGCACCTGCGCGCCGCCCTGGACGGCGCGGCGCCCCTGGCCGTGCTGCCCGCGGGACCGCCCGCCGCCGTCGAGGCCGCCCGGACCGTGCTGCGGCCGGACGAGCCGCTGGAGCCCGGCGCCGACCTCGTCGTCGTCACCTCCGGCTCGGCCGGGGGCGGGCGCGGGGTGCTGCTGCCGGTGGCCGCGGTGCGCGCCTCGGCCGAGGCCACGCTGCGGCGGCTGGGCGGCCCGGGGGCGTGGCTGCTGGCGCTGCCGGTGTCGGCGATCGCCGGGCTGCAGGTGCTGTGCCGGTCGCTGCTGGGCGGCACCGAACCGACCGTGCTGGCGCAGGGCGAGCCGCTGGCCGCCGCCGTCGCCCGGATGCCGGCGGAACCGCGCTACACCGCGCTGGTGCCCACGCAGCTGCGCCGGTACCTCGACGCCGAGCCGGCCGCGCTTCGCACCTTCGCCGCGGTGCTCGTCGGCGGCGCGGCCACCGACCCCGCCCTGCTCGCCCGCACCCGCGACGAGGGGGTCGCCGTCGTGACCACCTACGGCATGACGGAGACGGCCGGCGGTTGCGTGTACGACGGCCGGCCGCTGGACGGCGTGCGGGTCCGCGTCGCCGAGGGGGTCGAGCTCGCCGGGCCGGTGCTGGCCCTGGGCTACCGGCTCGACCCCGAGGCCACCGCCGCGGCGTTCGCCGACGGCTGGTTCCGCACCCGGGACGCCGGCACGCTCGACGAGGAGGCCCGGCTCGCCGTGCACGGCCGGCTGGACGACGTCGTCGTCACCGGCGGGGTCAACGTCGCCCCGCAGGCCGTGGAGGGCGTGCTGCGCGCGCACCCGGACGTCGCCGATGCCGTCGTCTTCGGCCGGCCGGACGGCGAGTGGGGCCAGCGGGTCGTCGCCGCCGTCGTCCCGGTGCCCGGCGCGGAGCCCGACCTCGCCGCCCTCCGGGCCTGGGTGGCCGCGCGGCTGGGCGGCCCCGCCGCCCCGCGTGAGCTGCACCGGATCGCCGCCGTCCCCACGCTGCACACGGGCAAGCCCGACCGCCGCGGCGTGGCCGCGGCCCTGCTCGAGAGGCACTGACCGTGGCCACCCCCGCCCAGTGGCTGGCCGGCGCCCGCCCCCGCACGCTGCCCGCCGCGCTGGCCCCCGTGCTCGTGGGCACCGGCGCCGCCGCGGCCCTCGACGGCTTCCGGCCGCTGACCGCGCTGCTCGCCCTGCTGGTCGCCCTGGCGCTGCAGGTGGCGGTCAACTACGCCAACGACTACTCCGACGGCGCCCGCGGCACCGACGCCGTCCGGGTGGGCCCGATGCGGCTGGTCGGCTCGGGCGCGGCGACCCCGCGGCAGGTGCTGGGCGCGGCGCTGGCCGCCTTCGCCGTGGCCGGGCTGGCCGGGCTGGCGCTGGCGGCGCTGTCGAGCTGGTGGCTGGTCGCGGTCGGCGCGGTCTGCATCGCCGCCGCCTGGACCTACACCGGCGGGCCGCTCCCCTACGGCTACCGGGCGCTGGGCGAGGTGTTCGTCTTCGTCTTCTTCGGCCTGGTGGCGGTCGTGGGGACGACGTTCGTGCAGACCGGCTCGGTCGACGGGCTGGCGGTGGCCGCCTCGGTGCCGATCGGCCTGCTGTCGGTGGCGCTGCTGGTGGTGAACAACCTGCGCGACATCGAGGGCGACGCCGCCGTCGGCAAGCGCACGCTCGCCGTCCTGCTCGGTGACCGGGGCACCCGGATCGCCTACGCGGCCCTGCCGGTGGTGGCGTTCGCCGTCGTCCTCGCCATCGGAGTGGTCCGTTCCTGGGTGCTGCTGACGCTGCTCGCCGTCCCGCTGGCCGTGCCGCCGGTGCGCACCGTGCTCTCCGGCGGGCGCGGGCCGGCGCTCATCGCGGCGCTGCAGGGCACCGGGCTGCTCACCCTGGTCACCGGCGTCCTGCTCGGCGCCGGTCTGGCCCTCAGCGGCTGAGGGCCCCGCTGCAGGGTCCCATCGCGAGCCTGCGAGTGATGGGGGGCAGCGGGGTCCTTCTTCAGCTCTCGTCGCCGGCCAGGCGGGCCTCCCGCTCGGTCTTGGCCTGCTGACGGGCGATGCTGCGCGCAGCCAGGCCCTCGGTCAGCCGATCGCGCGACGGGCGCAGCAGCAGGTACGAGACCGGCATCGACAGCAGCAGCCCGAAGAGGGCGCCGGACCAGAAGTCCAGGCCGAGCCACCACAGCAACAGGACCAGTGCAGCCGCGATGGCGAACCGGCCCACCGTGTAGATGAGCAGCCAGGGCGCGATCCGGGGCCGCGCCGCCGGACCCCCGGTCGGCGCGCCCGGCACCGTCGGATCAGCCTTCTCCGCCATGGCGGCCCTCCCACTTGGTGGACAGAACGACCGTCGTCCGGGTGCGGGCGACGCCTCTGATCCTGTTCAACGCGCCGATGGTGGCCTCCAGTGCCGGGATGTCGGTCACCCGCACCTTGAGCACGTAGCCCTCGCTGCCCGCGACCCGCCAGCAGTCCTCGACCTCGGGCATGGCGCGCAGCGCCTCCTCGATGCCGGTGTCGTCGACCGAGTCGCTCTCGATGACGCCCACCAGGGCGGTGACACCCAGCCCGACCGACGCCGGATCGACGACCGCCCGGTAGCCGGTGATGACCCCCGCCGCCTCCAGCTTGCCCACCCGCTCGTGCACCGCCGGCGAGGAGAGGCCCACCCGCCGGGCCAGTTCGGCGTAGCTCGCCCGCCCGTTGGCGCGCAGGAGGTCGATGAGCTGCTGGTCGACGGCGTCGATGGCGCACTCCTCTCGTGCGGGCGCTCTCTGCGCGGTCGAGTATCGCCGGCACACGTACTGTGGAGTGCACTCGGGCTCGATCGGCGAGGGGGTGGGCCGCCATGGCCTTCGTGGTGGTGCTGGTGGTGGCAGTCGCCGTGGTGGTGCTGGTGCTGCGTGCGGCAGAGACGGGCGGTTCCGCGAAGCGTGCGCCGCGGCCCCGGCCGCAGCGCGCCGTCCGCCCGGTGGCGCCGGACGACGACCCGGAGTTCCTGCGCGAGCTCGAGCGCCGCACGCGGCGCGACGACGGCTCCCCGGCGTAGCGACCCGTCGCCGAGCGCGCGCGGCCCGTCCAGGGTTCGGCCCGCGCCTGGTGTCGGCCGCCTCCAGGGCACGGCCCTCTCCCGGCGTGCTCTGCGCAGGCTCGGGGAGAGGGTCCTCCTACGAGGAGCGGAGAGCAGGGGGCTCCTTCTTCAGGCGGCGCGGAACAGGCGCCGCCAGCCGCGGGCCCGCGCCGGCCGCTGCGGTGGCTCGGCGGGCGCCGCTTCCTGACGGGGCGGGGCCGGCATCCCGCCCG
>NZ_SPQN01000007.1 GCF_004571065.1 Geodermatophilus sp. DF01-2 | reverse complement strand
CGCGCGGGCGAGCGCCGCCGTCCGCTGACGGCACCCACCCCGCGGGGGCGCGAGTTCGCGCCCCCGCCCCGGCCGGCCCGCTGCAGGGTCCCGCCGCTGACCCCGTCCCGGGGCGGCCCCGTCCGGAGGCTCGCCGCGAGCTTGCCAACGGTGAGGGGGACGGGGTCCTTCTCCGAGGGGTGGGGAGGAGGGGGTCCTTCCACGGTGGGGGGCAGGGGGTCCTTGCTCAGCCGGTGAAGCCGGGCAGCCACTCCTCGAGCACGCTGCGGTAGTCGCCGGCCGCGTCGAGCTGGCAGAGCACCCCGATCGACCCGATGGTCACCCGGTGGATGAGCAGGTAGGCCGGCGGCAGGTTGAGCATCCGGCCCAGCCGGCTGGCCTCGGTGCGGGGGTCGGCGATGCGGTTGGCCTGCTCCTGCATCCACGCGCGGGTGAAGTGGAAATGGTGGCCCTCGATGGGAGCGAGCAGCGGGCGCAGGTAGTCCAGAACCCCCTGCGCGTCGACCTCGACCCCGGGAAGGATGAACCCCTCGGCGCGCAGGTCGGCCAGGACGTCGTCCGCACGCCCCTCGAGAGCCCAGCGCACCAGCCGGCCGATCGGCTCGGGGTGCCCGTCCGGCAGTCGCGCGGTCGCGCCGAAGTCGATCACCCCGAAACGTCCGTCGGCGGTCAACCGGAAGTTGCCCGGATGCGGGTCGGCGTGCAGCAGGCCGGCCCGCTGCGGGCCGGAGAAGTGCAGCACCGCGAGCAGGCGGCCGGCGCGGTCGCGCTCCTCACGGGTGCCGGAGGCGATCACCTTCGACAGCGGCGTCCCGTCGAGCCACTCCGAGACGATCACCTTCGGTGCGCTGGCCACCACCCGGGGGACGACGATCTGCGGGTCGTCGGCGTACGCGGCGGCGAAGGTCCGCTGCGCGTCCGCCTCCAGCCCGTAGTCCAGCTCCTCGACCACGCGCGCCTTGAGCTCGATGATCAGCGGTTTGACGTCCATCCCGGGGAACAGCGCCGCGAACAGCCGGGCGAAACGGGCCAGCTGGTTGAGGTCGGCCATCAGCGCGGTGGCCGCACCCGGGTACTGGATCTTCACGGCGACGTCCCGGCCGTCCCGCCAGGTGGCCCGGTGGACCTGTCCGATGCTGGCCGCGGCCGCGGGCTCCTCGTCGAAGTGGCGGAAGCGTTCCCGCCACCGGCCGCCGAGCTGCTGGGCGAGCACCGCGTGGACGGTGCGCGCCGGCATGGGCGGCGCCTCCTCCTGCAGCTTGACCAGCGCCTCGCGGTAGGGGGCGGCGACCTCCTCGGGGACGGCGGCCTCGAACACCGACAGGGTCTGCCCGAGCTTCATCGCCCCGCCCTTGAGCTGGCCGAGGACGGCGAACAGCTGCTCGGCGGTGCGCTGCTGCAGCTCCGCGGTCACTGCGTCGGCGGGGCGGCCGGACAGCCGCTTGCCGATGCCCAGGGTGGCCCGGCCGGCTGCCCCCAGCGGCAGTGAGGCCAGGCGCGCGGTCCGTGACACCGAGCCCCGTGGGATCCCCCGGTCAGGCTCGCTCACGTGTCCTCCTCGCTGGCGCTCGTCGGCCGCGGTCGCGGCGGCACCGGCCCCGCTACGGGCCCGGAGGCGCACTACGTCGCCATTGTCCCCCGATCGGCGGTGATACCGCTGGCAGAGGGTCAGGTGCACCCGTCCGAGTCGGACCTGCAGCCGCAGTCGGCGTGCGCCGGCCACCGGCGGATGCGGGGGAGCAGGTTCGGCGGCCGCAGCTCCACCGTCGCGCCGAGGGTGACCGGGGCGCCGGCCCCGTCGAGGAGGGTGAGCACCTGCACGGCCGCCGTCACCGCGGTCGACAGGCAGGTCACCGTGGCGCCACCGGGTGGCGTCTCGCCCGCGGTGAGCTGGGCGGCCAGCGCCGGCCACCGCGGGTCGGCGTCCCGGCGGTGCAGGTCCGCACACCGCAGGCAGCCGGTCGCGCCCGGTACCACCAGTGGCCCCACCACGCCGGTCTCCCCGCGGACGGTCGCCACCAGGTGCGGCACGCCCCGCCGTTGCAGGTCGGCGGCGAGCGGATCGGAGGCGGCCCACGGTCGGGTGAGGACGACGAGGTCGGCCGCGCTTCCGTCGGCGAGAGGCCGCAGGTCGGTGAGCGGGCTGGCCCGCCGGACGGCGTCGGCCGCGGCCAGCGCGCGCGGGCGGCCCTCGTCGTCGGCGGTCAGCCCGCCGACGACGGCGTCGCCCGCTCCGGCGAGCCCGTCGTCCCGGACGCTCACCCGCCCGACGCCGCTCGCGGCCAGGACCGAGGCGAGCGGCACGCCGACCCGGGTCGCCCCGTCGACGACGACCGTCGCGTCCCGGCGGGCCCGCCAGCCGGCGCCGCCGCCGGTCCGCCCCGCGGCGGTGGGCAGTTCGGCCCGGGAGCGCACGGCAGCGGCCGGACCGGCGTCCGAGGCGAGCAGGTCGGCGGCGTCCAGGTCGAGGAGCAGGCCGATCGACCGGAGGCCGTCGAGCAGAGCGGTCACCGCCGCGGGGTCGTGGCCGTCTCGGGCGGCCTCGGCGAGGACCGTGCGCTGCGCACGCCGCCCGTCCAGGCCGCGCAGGAGGCCGGGCAGGTCGGCCGCGCCGGGGGAGATGAGCAGACCGTCGGAGGAGTCGGCGCCACCGACCTGCACCGCCTCGGTGCCGTCCGCCCCGTCCAGGCGAAGCACGGGAACGGTCACGGGCAGCAGCGGGTGCGCGGTGTCGGCCACCCGCGCAGGGTGCCAGTGCGCCGGTCCCGGCTGCTCCGTCCGTCCACAGGCCGGCCGGTCCACACGCCCCGGAGACGGCGAACGACGGCGCCCGCGGTGCAGGCGCCGCCGTCGTGGTGACGTGCTGGAACGGCCGCCCTTCAGCGGCCCGCCGGCCCCGTCCCGAGCCCCGCCCTGAGAATCCATGGCCTGTTCCAGGCCGCCTCGACGGATGAGAATTCCGGTGGATTCTCCTGACAGCTTGCGGAGGGTGGGCAGGACGGGGTTCTTCCACGAGGCGCGGGGAGAAGAGTGGTCCTCTTTCAGGCCTTGCCGAGGATCCGGTTCATCTTGGTGCCGCAGACCGGGCAGGTGCCCTGCGCCATGCGGCGACCGGACTCGCTGACCTTGACCTCGCCGTCGAAGTCGCGCTTCTCCTTGCACTTCACGCAGTAGCCGTTGTAGCTCTCCGCCACGGTGCCTCCTCGTCCGGGATCCGCTCGGCGTCCCGCGCGGGGCGCCGTCCTTCCGAACGCTACCCGGCTGCCGCGCGTCCGCCGGTCGTCGACGGGGCCGCTCCCCGGCTTCCTTCCCACAGCTTGTGGACAGCACTGTGGAGCGAGTGGGGACCGCGCGGCGTGTCGCTGTGCGCGGTCGGGGGACAGCCGCCCGGGCGGCGCCTGCCGGGTGGGTCGCGACGCGCCTTCCCACCTGCACGAACACCGGTTGCCCGCGTGTGGACGGCGGCTCTCGGGGAGGCGTCCCCCGGACCGGGCGGGCTGTGTCCACCGTCCGTGCGACATGCGCCCCGCGCGGGTGCGGCTCCCGGAGCGCGGCAACTCCCCGGTGACTACGGTGCCTCCGTGCCCGGAACGCCCCCCGACACCCCGCGCAGCGCCGTCCCGGACCTCTCCGCGCGAGAGAACCTCCGGGTCTCCCGGGCCGTCCCCGCCGACCGGGCGGGGCGGACGACCACGGGCACCGCGCTACCCGAGGGCGCCGTCGAGGTCCGGCGCAGCAGCCGCCGCCGCCGGACGGTGACCGCCTACCGGGAGTCCGGGCGCACGGTCGTGCTGATCCCGGCGGCGTTCAGCCCGGCCGAGGAGCAGCGCTGGGTGGCACAGATGGTCGCCAAGCTGCAGACCCGCGAGGAGCGGCGTCGCCGGTCCATCGGTGGGGACGACGAGCTGATGGTCCGCGCGCGGGCGTTGTCGGCGGCACATCTCGACGGGGTGCCGCAGCCGGCCAGCGTCCGGTGGGTGGACAACCAGAACCGGCGCTGGGGGTCCTGCACGCCGGCCGACCGCACCATCCGGCTCTCCAGCCGGCTGCGCGCGATGCCCGAGTACGTCGTCGACTACGTGCTGGTGCACGAGCTCGCGCACCTGGTCGAGCCCAGCCACGACGCGCGCTTCTGGTCACTGGTGGCCCGCTACCCGCGGGCCGAGCGGGCGCGCGGCTTCCTCGAGGGAGTGGAGCTGGGTTCGGCGCACGGCGCCTCGCCCAGCGGGGACGACGACCTGGTCGACTAGCGCGATGACATCGGCGTTCTCCGGACGCCGCCCACCCCACTGCTCGTGTCGGAGCCGACTGCGGGGAAGTCGGGGCCCCCGACCGTCGGCCGAGACCGGTTCCCGCTGTCGGACTTCGCGCTCAGCCGCGGTCGTCGTCCCGCGGCCCGGCCTCGCCTTCGCCTCGCCCCTGCTCGTCGTCGGCGTCCTCGGCGGTGAGGGCGCGCAGCTCGTCGTCCGCCCCCTGGCGGGCGACGAAGTCCAGCGGCTCGTCGAGGTCGTCGGACGTCGGCAGCAGGTCGGGGTGCGACCACAGCCGGTCCCGATCGGCGTTGCCGTGCTGCTGGGCCATCGCGCCCCACACGGTGGCCGCGTCGCGCAGCCGTCGGGGCCGCAGCTCCAGGCCGACCAGCGTGGCGAAGGTCTGCTCGGCCGGCCCGCCGGAGGCCCGGCGGCGGCGCATCGTCTCGGCCAGGGCTCCGTGCCCGGGCAGTCGGTCGCCGGCGGCCGCGGCGACGACGCTGTCCACCCAGCCCTCGATCAGGGCGAGCAGGGTCTCCAGGCGGCGCAGCGCGGCCTGCTGCTCGGGCGTCTCCTCGGGCTCGAGCAGCCCGCTGCCCAACAGCGCCTGGATGCCCTCGGGGTTGGTGGGGTCGATCCCGCCCATCGAACCCATCGCCTCGTTGATGCCGCGCTCGATCGCTTCCCGGTCGACGTGGATGCCGCGGGCGTAGGCGTGGACGGCGTCGTGCAGCTGCTGGCGCAGCCACGGCACGTGGACGAACAGCCGCTGGGAGGCTGCCTCGCGCAGCGCGAGGAACAACCGCACCTCGTCGGCGGGGCGGTCCAGGCCAGCGGCGAACTCGGCCACGTTCTGCGGCAGCAGGACGCCGGCACCGGCCGGCGCCAGCGGAATGCCGATCTCGCTGCTGCTGAGCACCTCGCCGGACAGCCGCCCCAGGGCCTGGCCGACCTGGGCGCCGAACATCAGGCCGCCCATCCGGCCCATGATCCCGGCGAGCGGGCCGGCCATCGCGGCCGCCTCGGCAGGCAGCGCGCTGGTCATGGCGGCGACCACGCGCTCGGCCAGAGGGTCGATGAGGGTGCTCCAGGCGGGCAGCGTCTGCTCCACCCACTCCACCCGCGACCAGGCCAGCGGCCGATCCACCCCGGAGGGCAGCTCGGTCACCTGGTCCAGCCACAGGTCGGCCAGCCGTAGTGCGTCGGTGACGGCGGCCCGCTCGGCGTCGGAGGTGGGCTGCGACCCGGCGGCGAGCGAGCTGATCGCGCCCTGCCGGGCGAGGTCCCAGTTGACCGGTCCGCCGGACCAGCTCATCAGCTTCTGCAGCTCGGCGAACAGCGGCATCTTCGCCAGCAGCTCGTCCGGCGTCCCCCCTCCCGCGGTGCCGCCGCCGAAGAGTGCCCCCAGCCCGAACGGATCGTTGCCGGCGCCGGACCCCGGCTGGTCGCGACGCTCGGGATCGCGGTCGGGAACGCCGAAACCGAACGGGAGATCGCTCATGCCCCCACGGTAGACGCGTGATCTCCGGGCGGACGTCTCGTCCGCCCGGAGCGGACAGGCGGCCCCCTGCACTGCAGGGTCCCGCCGTGAGCCTGCGAGCGGCGGGGGACAGGGGCGGCTTCCCTGCAGGGGCCTGCGCCGAGCTGGCGAGGCGTGGGGGCAGGGGCGGCCTCCCTGCAGGGGCCTGCGCCGAGCTGGCGAGGCGTGGGGGGCAGGGAGGTCCTTTCTCTAAGCTCGCCGGTCGTGACCCGTCGGATGGCCGTCCTCAGCGTCGGTGCCGTGCTGCTGGTGGTCTTCGGTGTGCTCGGCGCCGCGGTACCGGTGCCCTACGTCGCGCAGGTGCCGGGACCGACCTTCAACACGCTCGGCGAGATCGACGGCGAGCCGATCATCAGCATCGAGGGCCGCGAGCGCAACGAGACCGAGGGGGAGCTGACGCTCACCACCGTCGGCGTGAGCCGGGCCGGACTGAGCCTGGTGGAGGCGGTGCAGGGCTGGTTCGACGACGAGGTCAGCGTCGTCCCCGAGGAGACGGTCTACCCGCCGGGGCGGTCGGAGCAGGAGACCCGCGAGGCCAACCGGCAGGCCTTCCTCACCTCCGAGGAGGCAGCCGAGGCCGCGGCGCTCGCCGAGCTGGGCTACCCGGTGAAGGTGGTCGTGCGCGGACTGTCCGAGGACTCGCCGGCCGAGGGGCAGCTGCAGGAGGGCGACGCGATCGAGAGCGTCGACGGCCGGCCCACGCCCGACCTGGAGACGCTCAACGCCGTCCTGACCTCGATCCCCGGCGGTACGACGGTGACCGTCGGCTACACCCGGCTGGGCGAGCCCGGGACGGCGACGATCACCACCCGTGCGGCCGAGGACGGCGAGGGCTCGGTGCTCGGCGTGCTGGTCCGTGAGCAACCTGCGGCTCCCTTCGACGTCGACATCCGCGTCGAGGACGTCGGCGGCCCGTCGGCCGGTCTCCTGCTCACCCTGGGCATCCTCGACCTCGTCGGGGACACCGACCTGACCGGCGGGGCCACGGTGGCCGGCACGGGGACGATCGACCCCACCGGGGAGGTCGGCCCGATCGGCGGCATCCAGCTGAAGATGATCGCCGCCGCCGAGATCGGCGCCGAACTGTTCCTCGTCCCGGCCGACAACTGCGCCGACGCCCTCGCAGCGCCGCAGCCGGGGCTCACCCTGGCCCGGGTGTCCGACCTGGACGACGCCCTGGCCGCGCTCGAGGACTTCCGCGCCGGGCGGACGCCCGAGGGTTGCTGAGGCCGACGCGACGGGCGTCCGCCCGGCGGAGGCGGTCGACCCGGAGCGGGGGGCCGGGGAACCTCGTGCGGCCCCGAACGTTGGTCTGAGCGACCGGATCGGCGCCCGGAGGCCCGAGCCGGCGCCGGCTCGACCGTCCGTGGCCGGGAACGTCCGTGGCGCTCCGCCACGACCGCGACTGAAGGAGACCCTCGTGGCCATGCGGCCCCCCGTGTCCGTGCCGACCCTGTCGCGGCGCGCGAAGGTGGTCATCGGGGCCATCGCCGTCCTGCTGGTGCTGTTCACGGCCATCGGCACGCTGACCAACGTCTACGTCGACTACCTCTGGTTCGACGAGACCGGTTACACCGAGGTCTTCTGGACCGAGCTCCAGACCCGCGCGCTGCTGTTCGCCGTGGCCGGCGTGGCCACCGGCGGCCTCACCGCGCTGGCCATCTACCTCGCCTACCGGTTCCGTCCCACGTTCCGGCCGATGTCGCTCGAGCAGCAGAACCTCGAGCGCTACCGGCAGTCGATCGAGCCGCGTCGCACCCTGGTGCTCACCTCGGTCGCCGTCGTGCTCGGGCTGTTCGCCGGATTCGCCGCGCAGGGCAACTGGGAGACCTGGCTGCAGTTCCGCAACAGCACGGACTTCGGCCGGACCGACCCCCAGTTCGGCCTGGACATCTCGTTCTTCGTCTTCGACTACCCCTTCTACCGGCTGCTGCTGGGCTTCGGCTTCGCGATCGTGCTGCTCGCGCTGATCGGCTCGCTGCTGACCCACTACGTGTTCGGCGGTCTGCGGCTGCAGACCCCGGGGCAGAAGCTGACCGGCGCAGCGATGGTGCAGCTCTCGGTGCTGCTGGGGATCTTCGTCGCGCTCAAGGCGGTGGCCTACTGGCTGGACCGCTACGCGCTCGTCTACTCCGACCGCGGTGACCTGTTCACCGGTGCCAGCTACACCGACGTCAACGCGCTGCTGCCGGCCAAGACGATCCTCGTCTTCGCCGCGGCCGTCTGCGCGGTCGCGTTCTTCGCGAACATCGTCGTCCGCAACTTCCGGCTGCCGGCCGCGGCGCTGGTGCTGCTGCTGCTCTCCAGCCTGGTCATCGGGGTCGCCTACCCGGCGATCGTGCAGCAGTTCGTCGTCCGGCCCAGCGCCGACCAGCGGGAGGCCGCCTACATCGAACGCGCCATCGCCTCGACGCTGGCCGCCTACAACCTCTCCGACGTGAACTACGTCGACTACGCCGAGGACACCACCGGCGAGCAGGTCGACCCGCAGGCAGCGCTGACGGCACTGCGTGCCGACACCGAGACGATCCCGAACGCGCGACTGCTCGACCCCAACGTGCTCTCGGACACGTACACCGCGCGCCAGCAGATCCGCAACGTGTACGGCTTCCCCGAGAAGCTGGACATCGACCGCTACACGCTGCCCGACCCCGAGACCGGCGAGTTGGTGACCCGCGACTACGTCGTCGCGGTGCGTGAGCTGGACAGCTCCTCGCTGTCGGAGAACCAGGACACCTGGATCAACCGGCACACCGTCTACACCCACGGCAACGGGTTCGTCGCCGCCCCGGGCAACGAGGTGGTCGCCGGCCAGGAGGGCGGTGAGCCGAACTTCACCACGGGCGACCTGCCCACGGTCGGCAACATCCCGGTCGACCAGGCCCGGATCTACTACGGCGAACTGATCGACAACTACTCCGTCGTCGGTGCGCCGGAGGGGGCCGAGCCGCGGGAGTTCGACCAGCCGGAGGACGGCTCGGACGAGGGGCAGATCAACAACACCTACGACGGCGAGGGCGGCGTCTCGGTCGGCAGCTTCTTCCGGCAGCTGACCTTCGCGATCCACTACCGGGAGCGGAACTTCCTGCTCTCCAGCGCGGTCAACGACGCCTCCAAGGTGCTCTACGTCCGTGACCCGCTGGACCGGGTGGAGAAGGCCGCGCCGTTCCTGGAGGTGGACGGCGATCCGTATCCCTCGGTCATCGACGGGCGGGTCACCTGGATCCTCGACGGCTACACGACGTCGGACTCCTACCCCTACGCCGAGCAGATGGAGCTGGGCGAGGTGGCCCAGGACTCGCTCACGGGGGCCGGCACCACGGCGCTGCCGAACGAGACGTTCAACTACATCCGCAACTCGGTGAAGGCCACCGTCGACGCCTACGACGGCACCGTCCGCCTGTACGCGTGGAACGACAGCGACCCGGTGCTGCAGACCTTCATGAAGGCGTTCCCGGGCGTGGTGCAGCCGCGCAGCGAGATGTCCGACGAGCTGATCAGCCACGTGCGCTACCCGGAGGACCTGTTCAAGGTGCAGCGGGAGATCCTCACCCGCTACCACGTGACCGATCCGGCCAACTTCTACGCCCAGAACGACCGTTGGGAGATCCCCGACGACCCGACCCGGGACACCGACGAGGCGCAGCCGCCGTACTACATCCTGGCCCAGCGGCCCGGTGACGACGAGGCGACCTTCCAGCTGACCAGCGCGCTGAACGCCTTCAACCGGGAGAACCTGTCGGCGTTCATCTCCGCGTCCAGCGCCCCGGAGAACTACGGCGAGATCCAGGTGCTGGTGCTGCCGGGCAACACGCCGTACCGCGGTCCACAGCAGGTGCAGCAGTCGTTCATCACCAACGACCTCGTGCGACCGGACCTGACGCTGTTCAACAGCCGGGAGTCCGAGGCGGTGTTCGGCAACCTGCTCACCCTTCCGATCGGCGGGGACGGGCTCCTGTACGTGGAACCGCTGTACGTCCGCGGCACCGGGGAGAACTCCTTCCCGCTGCTGCAGAAGGTGCTGGTCAACTTCGGCGACCGGGTCGGCTACGCCGACACGTTCGCGGAGGCGCTGGACCAGGTCTTCGGTCCCGGAGCGGGGGAGGCGGCGATCGACAACGACCGGCCGCTGGAGCCCGAGCCCGCGCCCATTCCGGCGCCGGACGCGCCCGCCCCGGTACCGCCGGGGCCGCCGGCGGGCGACGGGACGCCGGCCACGCCGGAGATGCAGCAGGCGGTCGTCGCGATCAACGATGCGCTCCAGGCCCTGGAGGACGCGCAGCGCAGCGGGGACTTCGCCGGCCAGGGGCAGGCTCTCGCGGATCTGCAGACGGCTGTGGACGCATACCAGGCCGCGCAGGACCAGGCCACGCAGGCGGCGGTGACGCCGGGCGGCTGAGTCCCCGGCCGGCCTGGGCCCCACCTCTGTGGTGGGGCCCACGCCGGCGGCCGCTGCACCGCTCGTCCCCGGCGGGGTATGGTGGTGTCACCGACGCGGGGTGGAGCAGCTCGGTAGCTCGCTGGGCTCATAACCCAGAGGTCGCAGGTTCGAATCCTGCCCCCGCTACTCCGAACGACGAGGGCCGACGCACGCGCGTCGGCCCTCGTCGTTCCTGGGCCCGGTTCCCGGGCTCTCCGGGTCGGCTGGGCCGGTCCTGCGTAGGCAGCCCAGCCCCGCGTCCACCCGCAACCGACCGCCGGCCCGGGGGACCTGCCGTGGAGGTCACCTTCACGCCACCCGGCGCCACCTCCTCAACACCGGGTCCCGCCGGCAGGGCAGCTGATCGCAGTCGCCGGAGATGCGCCGGAGCCGGTCATCGTGACCGCTGGGCCGCGCAGCGTGGTGGTCGACGTCGGGCACGACGATCCGTAGGGAGCCGGCGGCCGGATGGGGCGCCGATTCTCGGAGCGACGCCGGCTCGTTCAGGCGTGCGGTCAGACTCTTGGAGCGGTCCGATTCCATCCTGGGCAGGGCACGCCCAGCGCAGGGCGCGTTTCCTACAGTGACTGCGTGCCCGCAGGAGTCCTCGAGCGCGTGCATCACAGGGCCCCGGAGCTGGACCGGGCTGACCGGGAGGGGCTGCCGGTGCACCTGGAGGCCAGCGCCGAGCCGAACGTGCGGTCCTACGAGAGCCTCGGCTTCATGGTGACCGACGTCGCTGACCTGCCGGGTGGAGGTCCCCGTACCCGGCTGATGTGCCGCGAGCTCGCCGCGACCTCCGTCGGTGGGGCGCCGACCGAGGCCGGGACGGGAAGGACGAGCCAGGAGGAGCGTGCCCGCTACGAGTGGCGGCTGTGGACGAGGGCGCTCCTGGGCTGGGCCGTGGCCTGCAGCCTGCTCTTCCTCGGCATGGCGGCGGGTCAGGGGCGAACGCATGACCGCCGAGACCACCACCGGAGCCGACTCCCGGGCCGGGCGCCTCCTACGCACCGTGACGTGGGGGTTGTTCGCCGCCTGGGCCCTGCACGATGCCGAGGAGCTGTGCACGATGGCCGGCTGGGCCGACCGGGCCCGGCCGCGGCTGGAGCAGAACCTGCCGTGGGTCCCGGCAGCGGTCTGGGACCGGATGTCGGTCTCGCAGGAACACGCCACCGCCGCCATCGGGGTGATGGCCTGTGTCATCGGGACGGCGGCGGCCCGCGGAGCCCACACGAACGGTCGCAGCCCCCTGTACCAGGCCACGCTCGCCGGCTTCGGGCTGCACGCCGTCCCGCACCTGGCCTCGGCGGTGGTCACCCGTGGCTACACCCCGGGCGTGCTGACCGCGCCCACGGTCGTCGCGCCGTTCGCTCTCTGGGCCTGGCGACGGCTCCGCCGGGCCGAGGTGCCGATCGCGACATCCTCGAGCGCGGGGCCCCCAGCAGGACGGCGTGTATGGTGGAGGCACACGACGCGGGGTGGAGCAGCTCGGTAGCTCGCTGGGCTCATAACCCAGAGGTCACAGGTTCGAATCCTGTCCCCGCTACCACGGCACGAGGGCCCGGTCACCACGGTGACCGGGCCCTTCGTCCTTCCCGGGTCCTGTCGCTGCTGCTCGGGGTGTTGTGCGTCGCCGGCGGGCTCCCTAGCGTCGCGGTCACCGACGACCGATCGTCTGGGGAGGACGTCCGTGACCGTCGAGACCAGCCCGTCCGGTGCCGTCGACCTGGACGCCGTCGACCTGTCCGACCGGGACTGGTGGGCCGGCCCGCCGTCGGTGCGGTACGCGACCTTCGCGGCACTGCGCAGGGAGCGACCGTTCGCCTTCTTCGCCGAGCCGGAGCTGCCCGGGATCCCGGTCGGGCCCGGTTACCGGGCCGTCACCCGCTACTCCGACCTCGAGGCGATCAGCTCCCAGCCGGCGGTCTTCTGCTCCGGCCGCGGCGCGGTCTCCATCCCGGACGTCCCGGCCGACCTCAACGAGTTCTACGGCTCGCTGATCAGCATGGACGACCCCCGGCACGCCAAGATCCGGCGCATCGTGTCCAAGGCGTTCACGCCGCGCATGCTCGAGCAGCTGCTGGACTGGGTCCGCGACGTGGTCGCCGACGTCCTGACCCGGGCCCGGCGGACGGCGGCGGCGCAGGGCGGGGCGATCGACGTCGTCGCCGACATCGCCGCGCCGATTCCGCTGCGGGTCATCTGCGACATGATGGGCGTCCCGGAGGAGGCCCGCGCGAACGTCCTCGCGCAGTCGAACGTCATCCTCTCCGGCGGGGACCCGGAGCTCATCGAGGACCAGGACGACCCGGTCAGCGCCTTCCTGATGGCCGGCATGGAGCTCGCCGCGCTCATGGAGCGGCTGGCCGCCGAGCGGCTGGAGCGTCCGCAGCCGGACCTCACCACCGCGCTGGTGACCACCGAGGTGGACGGCGAGCGGCTCTCCTCCCAGGAGATCGCCTCGTTCTTCATCCTGCTGCTGGTCGCCGGCAACGAGACGACCCGCAACGCCATCTCCCAGGGCGTGCTGGCCCTGCACCAGCACCCGGAACAGCGGGCGCGGTGGGCGGCCGACCCGGGGCTGGACCGCACCGCCGTCGAGGAGATCGTCCGCTGGAGCAGCCCGGTCACCTGGATGCGGCGCACCGCCACGCAGGACGGCGAGGTCAACGGCCACCGCTTCCGCGCCGGCGACAAGTTCCTGCTCCTCTACGCCGCGGCCAACCGCGACCCCGCGGTCTTCCGCGACCCGGAGGTCCTCGACCTCGCCCGCGACCCCAATCCCCACGTCGGGTTCGGGTCGAAGGGGCCGCACTTCTGCCTGGGCGCGCACCTGGCCCGGCGCGAGCTGGCGGTCACCTTCCGCGCCCTGTTCGACCGGCTGCCCGATCTCGAGGTCATCGGCGAGCCCGACCGGCTGCGCTCGTCGTTCGTCAACGGCGTCAAGCGGCTGCCGGCCCGGCTGACCGGGGTGCGCTGATGCGGGTCGAGGTCGACCGCGAGCGCTGCGTCGGGTCGGGCACCTGCGAGCTCCTGGCCCCCGACGTGTTCGAGGTCGGCGACGACGGCGTCGTCCGGGTGCTGGGGACGCAGCCCGGGCCCGCCGACGAGGACGCCGTCCGGGACGCGGTCGCCCAGTGCCCCACCGGGGCGCTGGGGCTGCCCGGTTGACGGAACACGCTCGCCGCCCGCGGGGTTGGCGCGGACATGGAGCGCATCGTCACCGACGTCCCCGAGGCCGGTCGTTACGAGGCCCGCGACGGCGACCGGGTGCTGGGCTCGGCCGCCTACCAGCGGCAGGGCGACCGGGTGGTGTTCACCCACACCGAGGTCCACCCCGACACCGAGGGCAGCGGCGTGGGCGGCACCCTGGTCCGCGGCGCGCTGGACGACGTCCGGGCGCGCGGGCTGCGGGCGGTGCCGCGCTGCTCGTTCGTCCGCGGCTGGATCGAGCGGCACCCCGACTACGCCGACCTGGTCGACTCCCCGGCCTGAAGAAGGACCCCGCCCTCCCCACCTCTCGCAGGCTCGGGGCGGTCCCCGGGACGGGGCCGGTCGGGGCGGATGGGTCAGAGGACCTTGGACCCGTACATCTCGCCGAGCGGGTCGGCGATGAGCTCGATGCGGGCACCGTCGGGGTCGCGGAAGTACACCGAGACGTCGCTGTGCACCTCGTGCGCGACGCCGGCCTCGCCGAGCCGCCGTACCAGGTCCTCCCAGCGCTCGGGGTCGACGCTGATGGCCATGTGGTGCAGCCCGCCGAGCACCTCGACGTACGGGCCGACGTCCAGGCCCGGAAAGTCGAAGAAGGCCAGCAGGTTGCCGTGGCCGATGTCGAAGAAGAAGTGCGAGGACCCCGGGTAGTCCCGGTTCTCGATCAGTTCGGTCAACGGGAAGCCGAGCACGTCCTGGTAGAAGCGGACGGTCCGCTCGACGTCGCCGCTGATCAGTGCCGTGTGGTGCAGGCCGCGGGCCGTGGAGGCGGGTCGCTCGCCGGCCGGGCGCAGGTGCGCCTCCCGGATGCGGGTGCGCTCTGCCTCGATGGCGGTCAGGTGGAGGTCGCTGGCGGTGTCGCTCACGGGGCATCTCCTCGGGGTCGGGCGGCGGCCGGGACGACCGCTGCGACCAGGATCTCGTTCCCCGGACGCGTCGCGGTCACCGGCGGGTGCGAGGGTGGCGGCCATGCGTGTGCTGCTCGCCGGGTGGTTCAGCTTCGACGAGGTCATCGCCACCGTCGGCGACGAGCTCGGCGCGGACGTGGTGGCCGGCTGGCTCACCGAGCGGAGGATCGACCACGACGTCGCCTGGGCGCCCTACCTGGCGCGCGGGGTGGACTGGCGGGACGTCGACCCGGCCGACTACACCCATCTGGTGTTCGTCAGCGGCCCGCTGGCCGACCGGCCGTTGCTCCGCGAGCTCGCCGAGGCCTTCGCCGGCGCGCAGCGTTGGGCGGTCAACGTCTCGGTGGTGGAGGAGTCCGCGCGGGAGCTGTTCGACCGGGTCTGGGAGCGCGACGCTGCGGGCCTGGCGCGCCCGGACCTCGCCGTCGAGGGCCCGACCCCGGAGGCGCCGGTGATCGCGGTGGCGTTCACGCCGACGCAGGGCGAGTACGGGGAGCGCAGCCAGGCCGAGCGCGTGCGCGGGGCGATCGAGGAGTGGCTGGCCGGCCGCGCGCTGCCCTGGTTCGAGCTGGACATGGACCTGTTCGAGAAGCCGCACCCGCGCCGTCCGGCCCAGGTCGAGGCGCTCGTCCGCCGGGCCGACGTCGTGGTGAGCATGCGGCTGCACGCCCTCGTCCTCGGTCTCAAGCACGGCCGGCCGGTGATCGCCTGCGACCCGATCGCCGGCGGTGCCAAGGTCACCAGCCAGGCGTCGGCGCTGGACTGGCCGCTGGTCCTCCCCGCCGAGGAGCTGACCGCCGAGGCCCTGGACGCCGCGCTCGAGCAGGCGCTCTCCGGCGCGCTGGCCGAGCGGGTGCGCGTGGCGGGGGAGCGGGGCTGGGCGGGCAACGCCCGGGCACGGGCCTGGTTCGAGGAGCAGCTGGCCGGCTGACCGGACGCCCACCGCCGCCCGATGATCAGCTGGGATCACGGTTCCGGCTCCGGGCTCACGACCAGTGGTGAGCCCGGAGCCGGAACGATCAGGTCACCTGATCATCGGGCACGACGCTCAGGCGAGTGCCTGCTCCAGGTCGGCGAGCAGGTCCTCGACGTCCTCGATGCCGACCGAGAGCCGCACCAGGTCGCCGGGCACCTCCAGCGGCGAGCCGGCCGCGCTGGCGTGGGTCATCCGCGCCGGGTGCTCGATCAGCGACTCCACCCCGCCCAGCGACTCGGCGAGGGTGAACACCTGCGCCCGCTCGCACACGCGCAGCGCGGCGTCCTCCCCGCCGGCGAGCCGGAACGAGAGCATCCCGCCGAACCCGGACATCTGCTTCGCGGCGATCTCGTGCCCCGGGTGGTCGGGCAGGCCCGGGTAGCGCACCGACGCGACTGCCGGGTGGCCGAGCAGGAACTCCGCGATCCGGGCGGCGTTGTCCTGGTGCCGGTCCATGCGGACGCCGAGGGTCTTGATGCCGCGCAGCACCAGCCAGTCGGCGAGCGGACCGGACACCGCCCCCATCGCGTTCTGGGAGAAGGTCAGCCGCGCGGCGAGGTCGTCGTCGCCCACGACCAGCGCGCCGCCGACGACGTCCGAGTGCCCGCCCAGGTACTTCGTCGTCGAGTGCACGACCACGTCGGCGCCGAGGGTCAGCGGCTGCTGCAGGTAGGGCGAGGCGAAGGTGTTGTCGACGACGAGCAGCGCCCCGGCCTCGTGCGCGACCTCGGCGGTCAGCGCGATGTCGGCGACGTTGAGCAGCGGGTTGGTCGGCGTCTCGCACCAGACCACCCGGGTGGTCGGCCGGATCGCCGCCCGCAGCGCGTCGGGGTCGTTGAGGTCGGCCGGGGTGTGCTCCACGCCCCAGCGGGAGGCCACCGTCGAGATCAGCCGGAACGTGCCGCCGTAGGCGTCGCCACCGAGGACGACGTGGCTGCCCGGCTCGCAGACGGTACGCAACAGGGTGTCCTCGGCGGCCAGGCCGGACGCGAACGCCAGCCCGGTGCGGCCCTGCTCGAGTGCGGCCAGCGCCTCCTGCAGCGCCGTCCGGGTGGGGTTGGCGCTGCGGGCGTACTCGTAGCCGCCGCGCAGCCCGCCGACGCCGTCCTGCTTGAAGGTGGTCGCCAGGTGCAGCGGGACGACGACGTCACCGGTGGCCGGGTCCGCGTCCTGCCCGGCGTGGATGGCGCGGGTGTTGAACCCGGGCATGGAGGTCATGCCTCGACCGTAGGAGTCAGGCCCGCGAGGTGGCCGAGCACGTCCTGCCGGGTGACCACGCCGGCCGGCTTGCCCTCCTCGTGCACGAGCAGCGCGTCCGCCGTCCCCAGGGCCGACACCGCGGCGCTGACCGGCTCGCCGGAGCCGATGATCGGCAGCGGCGGGGACATGTGCCGCTCCACCCGGTCGGAGAGGTTGGCCCGCCCGGCGAACAGGGCGTCGAGCAGCGCCTTCTCCTCGACCGACCCGACGACCTCACCGGCGGTCACCGGGGGCTCGGCCCGCACCACCGGCAGCTGGCTGACGCCGTACTCGCGGAGGATGTCGATCGCCTCGCGCACCGTCTCGTTCGGGTGCGTGTGCACCAGCTCGGGCGTCGCCCCGCCCTTCTCCGCCAGCAGCTCACCGACCGTGCCCTGCGTGGCCTGCTCCAGGAAGCCGTAGTCGGCCATCCACTCGTCGTCGAAGATCTTGCCGAGATAGCCGCGCCCGCCGTCGGGCAGCAGCACCACCAGGACGTCGTCCTTCGTGAGCCGCTCGGCGGCGCGCAGCGCGGCGACCACCGCCATGCCGCAGGAGCCGCCGACGAGCATCCCCTCCTCCCGGGCCAGCCGCCGGGTCATCGCGAAGGAGTCCCCGTCGCTGACGGCGATGATCTCGTCGGCCACCGTGCGGTCGTAGGCATCGGGCCAGAAGTCCTCGCCCACGCCCTCGACCAGGTAGGGGCGCCCGGTGCCGCCGGAGTAGACCGAGCCCTCGGGGTCGGCGCCGACCACCCGCACCCGCCCGCCGGAGACCTCCTTGAGGTAGCGGCCGGTGCCGCTGATCGTGCCGCCGGTGCCGACGCCGGTGATGAAGCAGGTCACCCGCCCGTCGGTCTGCGCCCAGATCTCCGGCCCGGTGGTCTCGTAGTGCGACTGAGGGTTGGCCGGGTTGGCGTACTGGTCGGGCTTCCATCCGCCGGGCAGCTCGCGGGCCAGCCGGTCGGAGACGGAGTAGTAGGAGCGCGGGTCGGCCGGGTCGACGGCGGTCGGGCAGACGTGCACCTCGGCGCCGTAGGCCTTGAGCACGTCGATCTTCTCCTTGCCCACCTTGTCGGGGCAGACAAAGACGCAGCGGTAGCCGCGCTGCTGGGCGACCAGCGCCAGGCCGATGCCGGTGTTGCCGCTGGTCGGCTCGACGATCGTCCCGCCGGGTCGCAGTGCGCCGCTGGCCTCGGCCGCGTCGACCATCCGCACCGCGATGCGGTCCTTCACCGAACCGCCCGGGTTGAGGTACTCGACCTTGGCCAGCACCAGCGGGGCGTCGGGCCCGAGGTCGCGGGTGACGGACGTCAACCGGACCAGTGGGGTATTCCCGACCAGCTCGACGACGGACTTGGCGTACTGCACGGGACCTCCCTCGCCGGGCGCCGACCACCGGCGCCCGTCGCGCTCCATCCCACCAGACGTCGGGTCTCAGGGCTTCAGGACGATCTTGTTGCACTCGTCCTGCTTGTCCCGGAACATCCGGAACCCCTCCGGCGCCTCGGTCAGCGGCATGGTGTGCGAGACGACGAAGCTCGGGTCGATGTCGCCGTTGCGAATCCGGTCCAGCAGCGGCCGCATGTAGCGCTGCATGTGGGTCTGGCCGGTGCGGACGGTCAGTGACCGGTTCATCAACGAGCCGATCGGGAACTTGTCCATCAGCCCGCCGTAGACCCCGATGATCGACACCGTGCCGCCGTTGCGGCAGGCCATGATCGCCTCCCGCAGGGCGTGCGGGCGCTCGGTCTCCAGGCGCGTCGCCTGCTTGGCGCGGTCGTAGGCGTGGAGCGGTCCGATGGCGGAGTGGGCCTCCATGCCGACGGCGTCGATGCAGGCGTCCGGCCCGCGCCCGGCGGTCAGCTCCTGGAGCGCCTCGAGGACGGTGACCTCCTCGTAGTCCAGCACGTCGGTCGCGCCGGCCTGGCGGGCCTTGTCGAGGCGGTAGCCGAACCGGTCGATGGCGATGACCCGCTCGGCCCCGAGCATCTTCGCGCTGGCGATGGCGAACTGGCCGACCGGCCCGGCTCCCCAGACCGCGACGACGTCGCCGGGCTGGATGTCGCACATCTCCGCGCCCATGTAGCCGGTCGGGAAGATGTCGGAGAGGAAGAGCACCTGCTCGTCGGGCAGGCCGTCCTCGATCTTGATCGGTCCGACGTCGGCGAAGGGGACCCGGGCGTACTGCGCCTGCCCGCCGGGGTAGCCGCCCATCATGTGCGAGTAGCCGAACAGGCCCGCGGGGGAGTGCCCCATGACCTTCTCGGCGATCCGGTGGTTGGGGTTGGAGTTCTCGCACAGTGAGAACAACTCGCGGGAGCAGCTGAGGCAGGCGCCGCAGGAGATCGTGAAGGGGACGACGACCCGGTCGCCGGCCCGGAGGTTGCCGACCCCCTTGCCGACCTCGACGACCTCGCCCATGAACTCGTGGCCGAGGATGTCGCCCTTCCTCATCGTGGGGATGTAGCCGTCGTAGAGGTGCAGGTCGGAGCCGCAGATCGCGGTCGACGTGATCCTCACGATGGCGTCGCGGTCGTTGAGGATCCTCGGGTCGGGGACCTCGTTGACCTCGAGGTCCTCCTTGCCCATCCACTGGTTGGCGAGCACGGTTCCTCCTCGGGGAGCAGGGGTGGGAGCGGGTCAGGGGCGCGGGTGGGCCGGTCGCTGGGTGAGCAGCCGGCGGGCGAACGGGCCCTCGGGTGAGCCCTCGGACCGGACCACCTGGCCGGTCTCGAGCACCTGCTTGAACCGGCTGAGGTCGTCGCGGACCTGTTGTCCGGGGTCCTCGCCGAACAGCGTGGCGACGACCTTGCCCAGCCGGCCGGCCGGCTGGGCGTACGCCAGGTGCACCCGCACCTCGGTACCCCGGCCGCCGGGGGCGGCGACGAACTCCACCGACCCCGTGTTCTCGATGTCGGCGTCCCCGGTCGAACGCCAGCGGATCAGCCGGTCGGGACGATCCTCGACGACCTCGGCGTCCCACTCGACCGTCCGCCGACCGGGTGCCTCGGCGACCCAGTGCGACCGCCGTCCGCCATCGGGTGTGCGGATCTCGCGGACGTGCGCCATGAACGTCGGCAGGTTCTCCAGGTTCCGCCAGTAGCGGTAGACCTCCGCCGGCGGCTTGTTGACCGTCGTCGCGGCCGACACCGCGATCGCCCTCTTCCACGGCGCGGTCGGCGGAAGGTCGGTGGCCGGCCCCTCGTCGCGGGACCGCGACGAGCGCAGCGCGGTTCCCAGGTCCACCAGCGCGAGCACGCCGACCGCGACCGTGGCGGTGCGCAGCCGGCGGTACCGGTCACCGCGACGGTCGGCCAGCGCGCGACCCATCGCGATGAGGTCCATGGCATCACCGGCGACGCGGGTCCACGCCCAGCCGGGGCGCCCGGCCAGCAGCCCGGCCGCGTGCACCAGCTCGCGGGCGCCGACCACGGTGATCACCGGGACGGCGGTGTCGGAGTCGTCGACCCCGGCGACCCGCGCCACGCCCTCCGGATCGCGCAGCATCGCCACGCCGAGGCCCGTGCTGGCCAGGCCGAGGAGACGGGCGGTCCGCCGGAGGCCGGGACTGGCGGTCGAGGTCATGGGTTCCTCCCGGGTCGGTCGACACGGCGTGAGCCGGACTGCCGTGCTGCGGGTCGCGGCCGACGTGGTCGTCGGATGCCGCCGGCACGGGCTCGGCTGGAGGGGGAAACTGCCGGCCGCGCTCGGCTACCCGACGAGGCCGGACGGCAATCGCGGACCGGCGATCGGGGTGTCCAGGGCAGCCGGCGCGGGCAGGCAACCGCCATGACCGAGAACCTCGCGCCCACCGTGCGGCTCGCCGGGAGCACCGAGATGCCGATGGTCGGCTTCGGGACCTGGCAGATCACCGGCAGACAGTGCTACGACGCCGTCCGGTACGCCCTCGAGGCGGGCTACCGGCATGTCGACACGGCCACCATGTACGGCAACGAGGCCGAGGTCGGGCGGGCTCTGCGCGACTCCGGCGTCGACCGGGACGAGATCTTCGTGACCACCAAGCTGCCCCCACGGGACGCCGGCCGCGCCGACGCGACGCTGTCGGCGTCGCTCGACGCGCTGGGACTCGACGCCGTCGACCTGTGGCTGGTCCACTGGCCGCCCGGAGGAGCCGGTGAGGACGTGTGGGAGCGCTTCGTCGCCGCCCGGGAGGACGGCCGGGCCCGGGCGATCGGGGTCAGCAACTACTCGCTGGAGCAGGTCGACCGGCTGACGCAGGCGACCGGCGTGACGCCGCAGGTCAACCAGGTCAGCTGGGCGCCGTCGCGGTACGACGCCGGTGTCGAGGCCGGGCACCGGGAGCGCGACGTCGTCCTCGAGGGCTACAGCCCGTTCAAGAACACCGACCTCTCCGACCCGGTCCTCCGCGAGGTCGCCGACACGCACGGCGTCCCCCCGGCGCAGGTGGTGCTGCGCTGGCACGTGGAGCACGGCGTCGTCGTCATCCCCAAGTCGGTCACCCCGGAGCGGATCCGGGCCAACCTGGCCGTCTTCGGCTTCTCGCTCAGCGATGACGAGGTCGCGCGCATCGACCGCCTGGCGCGCCGCTGAGCGCCGGGGCGAGGATGCCCCGGTGACCTCGACCCCACCTGTCGGCATCCGCACGCTCGGCCGCGACGGCCTGGTCGTCTCCACCCTCGGCCTCGGCTGCATGGGGATGAGCCAGATGTACGGCGCCGCCGACCGCGACGAGTCCCTCGCGACCATCCACCGGGCGCTCGACTCGGGCGTCACCTTCCTCGACACCTCCGACGTCTACGGCGACGGGCACAACGAGGAGCTGGTGGGGCAGGCGATCGCCGGGCGGCGGGACGAGGTGGTGCTGGCCACCAAGTTCTCGCTGTCCCGTCGGGACGGCGGCGTGGTCATCGACGGCCGCCCGGAGAACGTGCGCGCCTGCGCCGAGGCCAGCCTGCGCCGGCTCGGGGTCGAGGTGATCGACCTGTACTACCAGCACCGGGTCGACCCGCGGGTGCCGATCGAGGACACCGTCGGCGCGATGGCCGGGCTGGTGCAGGAGGGCACGGTCCGCCACCTCGGGCTGTCGGAGGCCAGCGCCGCATCGATCCGCCGCGCCGTCGCCGTCCACCCGATCGCGGCGCTGCAGAGCGAGTGGTCGCTGTGGACGCGTGACCTCGAGAGCGAGGTGCTGGGCGTCGCCCGCGAGCACGGCATCGGCATCGTGCCGTTCAGCCCCCTGGGCCGCGGCTTCCTCACCGGCGCCATCCGGAGCCCGGAGGACTTCGCCGAGGACGACTGGCGTCGCGGCCACCCGCGCTTCACCGGGGAGGCGTTCGCGGCCAACCTGCGGCTGGTCGACGCCGTCCGGGAGATGGCCGGGGAGAAGGGCTGCACCCCGGGCCAGCTGGCGCTGGCCTGGGTGCTCGCCCAGGGGGACGACGTCGTGCCCATCCCCGGCACCAAGCGGCGCAGCCACCTCGAGGAGAACGTCGGCGCCGTCGCCGTGCAGTTGTCGGACGCCGACCTCGCGCGCCTCTCGCGGATCGCTCCGCCGGGGGCTGCGGTGGGCGGGCGCTACGTCGACAGCTCCTACGCGTACGGGGACAGCCCGGAGAAGGCGGCGCCGCGATGACGACGACCGAGCGAGCATCGCAGGGAGCGCCAGCGACCGAGGAGCGGAACGAGGGCGGAGTCGAGCCGAGGGGCACTGCCGCCGACCCGAACTGCGGAGTGGCGCACGGTTCTCTCGTACCCGAGACGGCCGACCGGGTGCTGGTCGCCGTCTTCACGTCACCGGTCGCCGACGTGCTGGTGCGCTGGGCGCCCGAGCTGGGCTTCCGCGCGGTGCTGCTGGACCCCGACGCCGCCCGCGGGGCCGATGTGACCGGCTTCGCCGACCTGGACGACCTCGCCGACGCCGACGTCGTCGTCACCGACCACCACCGATCGGAGCTGGGCGAGGTGCTGCGCGACGCGCTGGCCCGACCGGTGCGCTGGGTCGGTGTGATGGGCAACCCGCGGCACGAGGGCCCGCACGTGGCGGCGCTCGCCGCGCTCGGCGTGCCGCCGGAGGAGGTGGCGCGCGTGCACCGGCCGGTCGGGCTGGACATCGGCTCGCGGACGCCCGCCGAGATCGCGCTGAGCACCCTCGGCGGCCTGCTGGCCGACCGCAACGGCCGCAGCGGCGGCCCGCATCGGCCGCGGTGACCGACGTCCTGCTCGGTGCCGACGTCGGCACGAGCGGGCTGAAGCTGGTCGCGCTCGGTGCCTCCGGCGCCGTGCTGGCCGAGGGGGAGGCCGGCTACGGCGTCGACCGCCCGCGGCCCGGCTGGGCCCAGACCGACCCGGAAGTGTGGCAGGCCGCGTTCGACGACGCCGTCGCCCAGGTGACTCCGGCGCTGGCCGGCCGTCGGGTCGCCGGGCTCGGTCTCTCCGGGCAGATGCACGGCACCGTGCTGGTCGACGCCGCGGGCAGCCCACTGGCGCCCGCGGTGCTCTGGCCGGACTCCCGTGCCGCCACCGAGGTCGAGCGGTGGCGGGCACTGCCGGACGGCGACCGCGCGGCGCTGGCGAACCCGCTGGTGCCCGGCATGACCGGGCCGGTGCTGGCCTGGCTGGCCGCGCACGACCCCGACCCGGTCCGGCGGGCGGCGGCGGTGCTGCTGCCCAAGGACGCGTTGCGCGCCCGGCTGGTTCCGGACGCCGACCCGCGGGTCACCGACCGCAGCGACGCCTCGGCCACGCTGCTGTGGGACGTCGTCGCCGACACCTGGTCCCCGGCCGCGACCGCCGCGGCCGGCGTCGACCCGGCCCAGCTGCCCACCGTGCGACCCTCGGCCGAGGTCGTGGGCACCGCGGCGCTGCCGCTCGGCGACGTGCCGGTGGTGGTGGGCGGCGCGGACACCCCGCTGGCCCTGCTCGCGGCCGGGACGACGACCGGTCGGCAGGTCAACCTCGGCACCGGCGCGCAGGTGCTGCGGCCCGGGTGGACGCCGGCGCCGGCCGACGACCCGCCCGTGCACGGCTACGCCGACGTCGCGGGCGGCTGGTACGCGATGGCCGCGCTGCAGAACGGCGGCCTGGCGTGGTCGTGGGTGTGCGGCGTGCTGGGGATGACGCCCGCGGAGCTCTTCGACGCCGCGGCGGGCACCCCGCCCGGCGCCGGGGGAGTGGTCTTCCGGCCCTTCCTCACCGGCGAGCGCGGAGGCGTCGCGGGCCCCGACGACCGCGGCGGCTGGACCGGCCTGTCCGCGGGCACGACCCGCGCCGAGCTGGCCCGTGCCGCGGTGGAGGGCGTCGTCTTCGCGGTCGGGGCCGCGGCTGAGCTGCTCGAGGGGTCGGGGCCGGTCGTGCTCACCGGGGGCGGCGGTCGCCCGGTCGTCGTCCAGCAACTGCTCGCCGACGTGCTGGCCACCCCGGTGCGGTTCCTGCCGATCCGCAGCGCCTCGGCGGTCGGCGCCGCGCTGCTGGCCGCCCGCGGGACCGGCGCCGAGGTCCCGGCGTGGCAGGAGCCCGCCCGGCTGGTCGAGCCCCGGTCGGCGTCGGAGCTGAGAGCCGCGCGGGATCGCTGGGACGCGGAACGAGCTCCGCGACCGCCGCGGTGACCAGCACGAGAGGGGAGAACGGCCGCCCGGAGGAGCACAGTGCAGGAGGAGGCCCTCGTCAGGCCGGAGCGGGTGGACGCAGCCGGCCGAGGGCGGCGTCGTGCAGCAGGCCGTTGCTGGCCAGCGCGCTGCCACCGGCCGGGCCCGGGGCGCCGGTGAGGTCGGTGAACGCGCCGCCGGCCTCGCGAACGATGACGTCGAGGGCGGCGAGGTCCCACACCGAGACCTCGGGCTCGCAGGCGACGTCCACCGCCCCCTCGGCCAGCAGCACGTAGCTCCAGAAGTCGCCGTAGGCGCGGGTGCGCCACGCCGCCCGGGTGAGGTCGAGGAAGCCGTCGAGCAGCCCGCGCTCCTCCCACCCGGACAGGCTGGAGTAGGACAGGCTCGCGTCGGCCAGCTCACCGACCTTCGACACCGTGCACCGGGTGGCCGACTCCAGCCGCCGGCCGGTCCAGGCGCCGACGCCCTTGGCCGCCCACCAGCGGCGGTTGAGCGCCGGGGCCGAGACCAGCCCGACGACCGGCTCGTCCCCGTCGAACAGCGCGATGAGGGTGGCCCAGACGGGCACGCCCCGCACGAAGTTCTTCGTCCCGTCGATCGGGTCGAGCACCCAGCGCCGCGGACCGTGGCCGGTCATGCCCAGCTCCTCGCCGAGCACCGCGTCGCGGGTCCGCGCGCGGGCCAGCGTGATCCGCAGCTGCTCCTCCACGGCGCGGTCGGCGTCGGTGACCGGCGTGAGGTCCGGCTTCGTGTCGACCTGGAGGTCCAGCGCACGGAACCGGTCGAGGCTGATCGAGTCCGCCTGGTCGGCCAGCACGTGCGCCAGGTGCATGTCCCCCGTGTAGTCCCGGCCCGGTGTCATGGGCACCGAACCTACTGGCGATCAGTCGAAGACCGCGGCACTGACCCCGCTGGGGCCCTCGTACTCCCGGTCGTCGATCTTCTTCAACGCGTCGAGCACCTCCTTGTCGCCGCCGTTGTCCTCGGCGTGCTTGACGATGTCCGCCTTGCTCGCCGGGTAGTCCATGCCGGAGAGGGCCTTCTGGATGTCGATGGGGCTCACCATGACCCCGGGCTACCCGCGACCGGCGCCGGGGATGCGCGGATACGGTCGGGGAGTGCACGCCGCGACGATCGCCGGGCTGCTGGCCGACCCGGTCCGCCTCAGGGTCGTCGCCGCCCTCGCCCTGGGCGCCGGCACGCTCGAGGAGGTGGCCGAGGCCACCGGCCTGCCGGTCAAGGACGTCGTCCTGGCCGCGCGGCGACTGGCCCGCGCCGGGCTGGTGCGCCGCGACCGGCACGAGCTCGAGCTGCTGACCGACCGCTTCGGCGCCGCGGCCCGCGCCGCCGCCGAGGCCGCCCCGCCGCCGGAGCCGCTGTCCGCCGACCCGGCCGAGGACGCCGTCCTGTCGGCGTTCGTCCGCGACGGCCGGCTGGTCTCCATCCCGGCCCAGCACAGCAAACGGCGGGTCGTCCTCGAGCACCTGGTGCGCGTCTTCGACGCCGGCGTCCGCTATCCGGAGCGGGAGGTCAACGCGCTGCTGGCGGTCTGGCATCCCGACACCGCCGCGCTGCGCCGGTACCTGGTCGACGAGGGTCTGCTCAGCCGCGAGGCCGGGCTCTACTGGCGCAGCGGCGGCTGGGTCGACGTGTAGGACGCAGTGGTCTGCCACCGAGATGCGGACGACGGTCGTCTCGACACGGCCGGCGACCGCCACGGGCCGCATCTCGCTGACCGGGGCACCGAGCCGGTCCGGGCCTGGCTGCGCCGCCCGGACCGGCTCCGGGTCGAGACCCTCGACGGCCGGCTGCTCCAGCTCGTCGACGAGCCCCGCACGCAGGTCGCCCTGTTCGGCCCCGACGGCAGCCGCACGGTCACGTACCCGTGGCCGGCCGACGGCCCGGCACCCGTGTGGCGTCCCGACGGCCTGGCGGCGGTCCGCCCTGAGCGGCTCTCCTATGACGCACCGATGTACCAGAGCTACGACTGGGTCGCGATGCTCGACCCGGTGGAGCTGGCCGACGGTCGTGACCCCGACACCGGCGAGGACGCCGGCTCGCCGGGCCTGGAGGTCGACGCCGTCACCGAGGTCGAGCACGGCGGACGGCCGGCCTGGGAGGCGCACGTCCGGACGACGCCGCGCTACGAGCCCCGCTGCGGGTGCTGTCCGCTGCTGCGCTCCCCGGAGGTCGACGCGCGCGAGTACGGGCAGGCCCGCGGGCCGTACCCCCGGGTGCAGCGGATCCGGCTGGACGTGCAGACCGGCGTCTGCGTGCTCGCCGACGCCCCGGAGACGCTGGGGACCGGCCACGACCTGCGGATCGAGGCGGTGGACGAGCCGATGGCCGGCGCGCTGTTCGGCTCCTAGCCGAGCCGGACGGTGCCGTCGGCGTCGACCGACCAGCCGGGGTTGTGCGCGACCTCCCAGACCACGCCGTTCGGGTCGGCCACCAGCGCGTGGAACACCCCGCCGAAGGCGCCCTCCTCCGGCGCGGTGAGCACCGTGCCCCCGGCCGCGGTCATGGCCTCGGCGACCGCGCGGACGGCGTCCCGGTCGGCCACGTTGTGCGCCAGCGTCACGCCGGAGACGGCTGGCCGCTCCACGCCGGTGCCGAGGTCCTGGGCGAACCTCGCCGTCTCGAAGAAGGCCAGCACCGTGCCCGGCGCGACCTGGAAGAAGATGATCTCGCCGGGGACGTCGAGCAGCGGCCGCCAGCCCAGGCCCTCGACGTAGAACCGGCGGGCGGCGTCGAGGTCGGCGGTGGCGAGGGTGGTGAAATGCACTTGCTGGTCCATGGTGACCTCCGTGAGTGGCCCTCCTGCAGGGTCCCGCCGCGAGCGTGCGAGCGGTGGGGGGCAGGAGGGTCCTTCTACTGGCCGACGGCGACCAACAGCCGGCGCAGGCTCGCCAGCCGCTCCCGGCGGGCCGGAGGGCCGGCGTCGGCCCAGGCGTCCAGCGCGCAGTCCGGATCCTCGGCCGTGTGACCGCAGCCGGGCGGGCAGTCGACGGCGGCCTCCGCGACGTCGTCGAAGGCGGCGACGACGTCCTCGGCGGTGACGTGCGCCAGGCCGAACGAGCGGATGCCCGGCGTGTCGACGACGGTGCCACCGCCGGGCAGCTCCAGGAGCACCGCCGAGGACGACGTGTGCCGGCCCTTGCCGACCTTCGTCACCTCGCCGGTGGCCCGGTCGGCCTCGGGCACCAGCCGGTTGACCAGGGTCGACTTGCCGACCCCGGACTGTCCGACCAGCACGCTCATCCGCCCGTCCAGCCGGGCCAGCAGGTCGTCGAGCGGGGTCTCGCGCGACATGGGGACGGCGTCGACGTCCAGGCCCGCGTAGCGGTCGAGCAGTGGCTGCGGGCTGGCCAGGTCGGTCTTGGTGAGGCAGAGCAGCGGCTCCAGCCCCCCGGCGTAGGCGGCGACCACGCAGCGGTCGAGGAAGCCCAGCGCCGGCTCGGGGTCGGCGACCGCGGTGACGATCACCAGCTGGTCGGCGTTGGCCACCACGACCCGCTCGGTCGGGTCGGTGTCGTCGGCGGTGCGGCGCAGCGACGTCGCCCGCTCCTCGATGACCACGATGCGGGCGAGGGTGTCCGGCCGGCCGCTGGTGTCGCCGACCAGGCGCACCCGGTCGCCGACGACCACCCCGTGCCGGCCGAGTTCCCGGGCGCGCATGGCGGTCACCTCGACCGGCGTCCCGTCGGGGCCCTCGACGCGGACCGTCATCCGGCCGCGGTCGACGGCGACGACCAACCCGGGGACGGCGTCGGAGTGGCTGGGGCGGGTGCGGGTGCGCGGCCGGGATCCGCGCCGGCTGGGCCGGACCCGGACGTCGTCCTCGTCCGACCGCTCGTCGTGCCGGCGGGGGCTCAGCGCTCGACCCCCAGCATCGCGTTCCACCGCTCGACGAAGTCCGGCAGCGTCTTGCTCACCGCGCCCGGGTCGGTCACCGCGACGCCCTCGACGGCCAGGCCGAGGACGGCGGCGGCGTGCACCATGCGGTGGTCGGCGTAGGAGTCCAGCCGAGCCGGGTGGAGCGCTCCCGGCGTGATCACCAGGCCGTCCGGCAGCTGCTCGACCGTCGCGCCGACCGCGGTGAGCACCTCGTCGAGGGCCTGCAGCCGGTCGGTCTCGTGGCCGCGCAGGTGGCCGACGCCGGTCAGCCGGGAGGTCCCGTCGGCCAGCGCGCACAGCGCGGCCAGCACCGGCGTCAGCTCCCCCACCTCGCCGAGGTCGGCGATCAGCGGCCGGACCGTCCCGGACCCGGTCACCTGCAGCCCGCCGTCCACCCGCTGCACCGACGCACCCATCGCCCCCAGCAGCGCGTCCAGCCGGCCGCCGGGCTGCGTCGTCTCCGCGGGCCAGTCCCGGACCGTCACCCGCCCGCCGGTCAACAGCGCCGCCGCGAGGAAGGGCGCCGCGTTGGACAGGTCCGGCTCGAGCACCTCGTCGCGCGCCGCGACGGAGCCGGGGGCGACCCGCCAGCCCCGTTCGGTGGGGACGACGTCGACGCCCCGCTCGCGCAGCGACTCGACGGTCATCTCCACGTGCGGCATCGACGGGAGGCCGCCGGCGAGGGAGAGGTCGACCCCCTCGTCGAAGCGGGTCGCCGCCAGCAGCAGCCCGGAGACGATCTGCGAGGACTCGCTCGCGTCCACGGTCACCGCACCGCCGGGCACCCGGCCGGCGCCGTGCACGGTGAACGGCGCCCGGCCGCGGCCGTCGTCGTCCACCCGCACGCCGAGGTCGCGCAGCGCCGCGATCAGCCCGGCGTTCGGGCGCTCGTGCAGCCGCGGGTCGCCGTCCACCCGCACCGGGCCGGTGGCCAGCGCGGCGACCGGCGGGAGGAAGCGCAGCACGGTGCCGGCCAGGCCGGCGTCGACCTCGGCGGGGCCGCCCAGCGGACCCGGGGTGACCAGCCAGTCGGTGCCGTCGTCCTCGACCGGCACCCCCAGGGCCCGCAGCGCGGCGGCCATCAGCTCGGTGTCCCGCGCGCGCAGCGGCCGGACCAGCCGGCTCGGGCCGTCGGCGAGCGCGGCCAGGACCAGCGCCCGGGCGGTCAGCGACTTCGACCCGGGCAGGGCCACGACGGCGTCCACCGGCGCGGCGCGGTGCGGCGTCACCCAGACCTCTGTCACAGCACCATCCTGCCGGGTCCGGGACGCCGCACCGCGCGCACGCTCAGCCGCCGGCCGGCTTGTCCGCCTTCTTCACCGGAACGGTGCGGACCAGCCGCCGGTTGGCGAACTCGAACATGGCCAGCTCGGAGAGCTCGCGGCCGTAACCGGATCGCTTCACGCCGCCGAAGGGCAGCTCGGGCGAGGAGCCGGTGGGCTGGTTGATCCAGACCATCCCGGCCTCGAGCCGCTCGGCCACCGAGCGCGCGCGGTCCACGTCGCTGCTCATGACCGTGGCGCCGAGGCCGAAGTCGCTGTCGTTGGCCAGCGCGACGGCCTCCTCGGCGTCCTTCACCTTGTAGACGACGGCCGCGGGGCCGAACAGCTCCTCGCGGAACGCCCGCATCTCCGGGGTGACGTCGGTGAGGATCGTCGCCTCGACGAACGCGCCCGGCTGGTCGGGGCGCCTCCCGCCGGTGACCACCGTGGCGCCCTTGTCGACGGCGTCCTGGATCTGCGCGTGCAGGTCCTGCGCGGCCCGCTCGCTCGACAGCGGGGCCAGCGACGTCGACGGATCGGCCGGATCGCCGGGGGAGAAGGTGGAGAACGCCTGCTTGAGGCCGGCGACGAAGGGCTCGTAGAGCTCCTCGGTGACGATCAGCCGCTTCGACGCGGTGCAGGCCTGGCCGGTGTTCTGCATCCGGCCCATCGTCGCGGCCTTGATCGTGGCGGGCATGTCCTCGGCGTCGAGGACGATGAACGGGTCGCTGCCGCCCAGCTCCAGCACCGACTTCTTGAGGTGCTTGCCGGCCAGGGCGCCGACCGCGCTGCCGGCGCGCTCGCTGCCGGTCAGGGTCACGCCCTGGATGCGCGGGTCGGCGATGACCTGCTCGACGTCGGCGATGCGCAGGAACGTGTTGGTGAAGACGCCCTCGGGCGCACCGGCGTCGGTGAACAGCTGCTCGATGGCCACGGCGCACTGCGGGGTGATCTCCGCGTGCTTCAGGATGACGGTGTTGCCCAGCACCAGGTTCGGGCCAGCCACGCGGACCACCTGGTAGAAGGGGTAGTTCCACGGCTCGATCGCCAGCAGCACGCCGATCGGCCGGGTCTCGACGACCGCCTCGCCCTTGCCCATCAGCGGCTGGATGGACGTCGGTTCGAGGAAGTCGGGGCCGTTGTCGGCGTAGTACTTGAGGATCATCGAGCAGAGGTACAGCTCGCCGGTGGCCTCCTCGCGGCGCTTGCCCATCTCGGTGGTGATGAGGGCGGCGAGGTCGTCGCGGCGTTCGTCCATGAGCTCGGCGGCGCACCGCACGACGGCGGCACGCTCCTCGACCGGGCGGGCGCGCCACTCCTGGTAGGCGGAGTGGGCCCGCCCGATGATCCCGTCGATCTCCTCGGTGGGGGTGAAGGGGAACTCCTTCTCGGTCTCCCCGGTGTACGGGTTGACCGTGGCGTAGCGGCGCTCCGCGGCGTCGCTGGCGGTCTTCGGGTGCTCGGTCGGTGGGTGCTGGGTCGCGGTCACGGGGTGATCCTCGTCTCTCGGCGGCGGGACGTCGAACCCCCTGCCTGCCCGCTCCTATCCGCCGGGAACCGTCGCCGTCCCGGCCTACAGTCGCGGGTGACCGCATCCGTCGGCCCGACCTGGAGGTACCACCGTGTGTGGCCGCTACGCCGCCAGCCGCCGTCCGGAGGACCTCGTCCTGGAGTTCGAGGCCGTCCGGGCCGAGGGGCAACCGGCACTGCCGGCCGACCACAACGTCGCGCCGACCAAGGACGTGCACGTCGTGCGCTGGAAGAAGGAGCGCGACCCCGAGGGGCGCCCCACCGGTGAGGGGCACCGGGAGCTGCGCGTCGTCCGTTGGGGCCTGGTGCCCTCCTGGGCCAAGGACGTCTCGGTGGGCAACCGGATGCTCAACGCGCGCGTCGAGTCGCTGGCAGACAAGCCGGCGTTCCGCTCCGCGGCGCGGTCGCGGCGCTGCCTGGTCCCCGCCGACGGCTGGTACGAGTGGGCCAAGCGGCTCGACGGGCCGGGCAAGCAGCCGTACTTCATCACCCCCGAGGACGGCTCGGTGCTCGCCTTCGCCGGCCTGTGGGAGGTGTGGGGGAGCGGGGAGGACCGTTTCTACACCTGCACCGTGGTGACCGCCCCCGCCGTCGGCGCGCTCACCGAGATCCACGAGCGGATGCCGTTGGTGCTGCCGCCGGAACGCTGGGGGGAGTGGCTCGACCCGGCCCGGGAGGACGTCGAGGCGCTGGCCGCACCCACCCCGCCGGAACTGGTGGAGGGGCTGGAGCTGCGACCGGTGGGCGCCGCGGTGAACAACGTGGCCAACAACGGTCCGGAGCTGGTGGCCCGCGCGGAGTCGGTCAGCCCGCCGGCCGACCAGCCCGCGCTCTTCTGAGGTGGCCGGCACCGAGGAGGCCCTCTCCGCCGCCGAGGACCGGGTCCGCTCCACCGCGCTGCCCGACTGGGTGGCCGTCGTCGTCACCTTCCTGACCTCCGGCGCCGTGCTGGTGATGGAGATCGCCGGGCTACGGTTGATCGCTCCCTACGTCGGCGTCACCCTGCAGACCAACACCGCCGTGATCGGCTTCGCGCTGGCCGCGATCGCGGTGGGGGCGTGGATGGGCGGCGCGCTGGCCGACCGCACCGACCCCCGCCGGCTGATCGCGCCGCTGATGGTCGCCGGCGGCGCGCTCGTCGTCGCCGTCCTGCCGTTGGTGCGCTTCGCCGGGGCGCTGCTGACCGGCGCCGACGCCGGCAGTGTGCTGCTGCTCGCCGCGGTCGCCGTCGTCGTCCCCGCGGCGCTGCTCTCCGCCGTGCCGCCGATGGTGGTCAAGCTGCAGCTGGCCAGCCTCGCCGAGACCGGCTCGGTGGTCGGCCGGCTGTCCGGCATCGGGACCCTCGGCGGGATCGCGGCCACCTTCCTCACCGGCTTCCTGCTCGTCGCGGTGTTCCCGACCAGCGGCATCCTGGTCGGCACCGGGGTGGTCACCGTGCTCGTCGGCGTCGCGGTCGGGGTCCTGCTGCGCCGCCGGGCGGGTGGCGGGGTCGGGCGGGTCCCTCCGGCGCTGCTCCTGCTGGCCGTGGCCGGCACGCTGCTGGCGGCGGTCGCCCCGAGTCGCTGCGAGGCCGAGACCGCCTACCACTGCGCGCGGGTGGTGGCCGACCCCGAGCGGGAGACCGGCCGGGTGCTGATGCTCGACACGCTGCGGCACTCCTACGTCGACCTGGCCGACCCCACGTACCTGGAGTTCGAGTACGTCCGGGCGATCGCCGCGGTGACCGACGCGATGGCCCCTGAGGGCGAGCCCCTGTCCGCCCTGCACCTCGGCGGCGGCGGGGCGACCGTGCCGCGCTACCTCGCCGCGGTCCGGCCGGGCACGTCCAGCCTGGTGCTCGAGGTCGACCCCGGGGTCGTCGAGATGGACCGCGAGCAGCTGGGGCTCGTCGAGTCGGAGCTGCTGCAGGTCGAGGTGACCGATGCGCGGGTGGGGCTGGCGCAGGAGCCGCCCGGGCAACGCGACCTCGTCGTGGGCGACGCCTTCGGCGGGCTTTCGGTGCCCTGGCAGCTGACCACCGTCGAGGCGCTGGAGCTGGTCGACCGGGCCCTCACCGACGACGGAGTCTACGTCGCCAACCTCATCGACCACCCGCCGATGGCCTTCGTCCGGGCCGAGCTGGCCACGCTGCGCGCCGTCTTCCCGCACGTGGCGCTGCTCGCCACGGACGCCGTCCTCGCGGGGGAGGACGGCGGCAACGTCGTCGCCGTCGCCTCGCAGCAGCCCCTCCCGCTCGACGCGATCGGCGCGGCGCTGCGCGACCACGACCTGACCTGGCAGGTGGCCGCGGGCGAGGAGCTGACCGAGTTCATCGGGGACGCCGAGGTGCTCACCGACGACCACGCGCCCGTCGACCAGCTGCTGACCCCGTACGCGGCCCCCGGCTCCTGAACAAGGCCCCTCTGCCCCCCGCCCTCCGCTCGCTGGCCCCGTCCCGGGTCCCGCCCTGAGCCTGCGAAGGGTGGGGAGGACGGGGTCCTTCTGCTGCAGAGGGGCCGCCGAGAGGTCCTTCCGCTAGCGGCCGATCGGGGCCGTGCGGGCGCGGGTGAGCCGCACGAGGTCGGCCGGGGCCAGCTCCACCTGCAGGCCCCGCCGCCCGGCGCTGACCAGGACCGTGGCGAAGCCCAGCGCCGACTCGTCGACGACGGTCGGCAGCGCCCTGCGCTGTCCCAGCGGGCTGATCCCGCCGAGCACGTAACCGGTCGCCCGCTCGGCGTCGGCCGGGTCGGCCATCGCCGCCTTGCGGCAGCCCGTGGCCGTGGCGAGCGCCTTGAGGTCGAGGGTGCCGCTGACCGGGACGACGGCGACGGTGAGCACGCCGTCCACCCGGGCCACCAGGGTCTTGAGCACCTGTCGGGGATCGGCGCCGAGCGCGGCCACCGCGGCCTCGCCGTGCCCCTGGCCGGCAGGGTGCCCGGGGTCGTACGGGTGCAGAGTGTGGGCCACCCGGGCCCGCTCGAGAGCCCGCACCGCGGGGGTCGCCGCCACGGCACCGGAGCCTATGAGGACCCCCTCCTGCCCACCGCTCGCCAGAGGACCCCATCCCCCACCCCTCGTCGCGGACCCCCTGCCCCCACGGCTCGTGCAAGGACCCCGTCCTCCCCACCCCTCGCGGGCTCGGGGCAGGGACCCGGGACGGGGCCGACGGGACCCTGCAGAGGGACGGAGCCCGGGACGGACGAGGTGCCCTGGAGAGGGCCGGTGGGGAATGGGGAGCGCCGCCGGGACGGTTGCACCGCACGTGAGCAACACCCTCTCCACCAGCGCCCGCCAGCGCTCCGCGCTCCGGCGGCCCCCGGGCCGGCCCGATGCCGCGCGGCTAGGATCGTCGGAAGCGGTGGCCCGCCCCCGGGTGCCGCAGAGAGGACGGTCGGTGCCTGAGGAGTCCGCGGACCAGACGCCCGGCGTCGAGCCGGTGGAGTCCGCCGCCGCGACCCCGGTCGAGACCCCCGCGGCGCGGTCGGACGGCAGCCGGGCGGAGGTCGACGAGACGCGGGCCGAGCGCGACGCGCGGTTCGAGCGCGACGCCCTGCCCTTCCTCGACCAGCTGTACCCGGCCGCCCTGCGGATGACCCGCAACCCGGCCGACGCCGAGGACCTCGTGCAGGAGACGTTCGTCAAGGCCTACTCGGCGTTCCACCAGTTCGCCGAGGGCACCAACCTCAAGGCCTGGCTGTACCGGATCCTGACCAACACCTACATCAACAGCTACCGCAAGAGGCAGCGCCAGCCGCAGCAGTACCCGACCGACCAGGTGCAGGACTGGCAGCTCTACGCCGCCGAGGAGCACACCTCCAGCGGCCTGCGGTCGGCCGAGATCGAGGCGCTGGACCACCTTCCGGACTCCGACATCAAGGAGGCCCTCCAGCAGCTGCCGGAGGACTTCCGTCTGGCGGTCTATCTCGCCGACGTCGAGGGCTTCGCCTACAAGGAGATCGCCGAGATCATGGGTACGCCCATCGGCACGGTGATGTCCCGGCTGCACCGCGGTCGTCGCGGCCTGCAGAAGCTGCTCGCCGACTACGCCCGCGAGCGTGGCTTCGTCCGTGCCGGCGCCGGGGAGGAGGCGAGCCGCTCGTGACCAGCGACCAGCGTCCCGGCGGCGGCGAGCCGATCTCGATCGACTCCTGCGACGACGTGCTGTCCCACGTGTTCGAGTTCCTCGACCACGAGACCGACCAGGCCCGGCGCGACGTCATCGCCGAGCACCTCGAGGACTGCTCGGGGTGCCTGCGCCAGTTCGGCATCGAGCAGGAGTTCAAGGCCCTGGTCCGCCGCCGCTGCGGGGGCGACGCGCCGCCGCCTGGTCTGCGCGACCGGATCAAGCTGCAGCTGACCAGCGTCTCCTTCGAGGAGGACGGCACCCAGGTCAGCGTCGAACGGGTCACGATCGAGCGGACGCAGGAGCGCCCCACCGCCTGAAGGACCGTCGCGCGCGAGAGGCCCAGAACCCGTCGGGTTCTGGGCCTCTCGCGTGTACGCCCGTCCCGGACCCGGCCTGCGAGGGGTGGGGAGGACGGGCGGCCTCCTGCAGGATCCCGCCCGGCCCCGTCCAGGGCACCGCCCCGAGCTTGCACAGGGGTGGGGAGGGCGGGGTTCTCTTACGAGTGGCGGGGGCAGGGGGGCTCCCTCAGGCGTTGGGCCGCTTGCCGTGGTTGGCCTTGTTCCCCTTGCGAGAGCGCCGCTTGCGTCCACGCTTGGACATCGCTGCCCTCCTCTCCTCGTCGCTGTTGCAGGCCCGCTGCCGGGCCCCTGGACACCCGCGCAGGTGACCCGGAACGCGTGTAGCGGTGCGACGCCGGGGGACCCGTCGGGCTGAGGCTCCCAGCCTCTCACGGCCCGGCGCGCCGCCGCCTCCCTGTGGCGGTCCGGCGGGGCGAGCGGTCAGGCTGGGAGCCGGAGCACTGACGCTGGGGGAAGGCGGTCGGGACGTGGCGGACGTCGGGATCGAGAGCGTGCTGGTAGCGGGTCGCGGCCCGGCCGCGTGCGCGGTGGTGGCGGCGTGCTCGCGCCTGGACGTGAAGACGGTCGCCGTCCATTCGGAGGCCGACCGCTCCGCCCGCCACGTCCGGCTGGCCGACGACGCGATCCTGCTCGGGCCCGCGCCGGCCGCGGAGTCCTACCTCGCCGTCGACCGCATCGTCGAGGCCGCCAAGCGCAGCGGCGTGGAGGCCGTCCTCCCGGTGCCCCCGGCGCTGGCCGGCAACGCCCGGCTCGCCGGTGCGGTGGTGGCCGCCGGGCTCACCTGGGTCGGACCGTCCGCGGCGGTGCTCGAGCGGCTCGGCGGAGACGGCGTCGAGCCGGCCAGCGAGCGTGGCTTCCTCGCGCTGGTCACCGACGGGGGGCTGCGCTGCACGACGCCGGTCTCCCGCGACCGCGCTGCCGGCATCGCCCGCGTGTCGTGGACCCCCGACGAGCCGGTCGAGCTGCCGTCGGCGGCCAAACGGCTGCCCGAGGTGGGCTGGCGCGGGCTGGTCACCGTCGGCATCGACCCCGACGGCGAGCTCGCCGAGGTGGCGGCCGGGTTCTCCCTCGACATGGCCGTGCTCGAGCGGGCGCACGGCGTGGACGCCGTCGAGCTCGCGCTGCGCAGCGCCGCGGGCAGCTGGGGCGACGACGCCGGGTCGGGCCCGGCCCCGCGGCCGGCGGTCACCGTCCAGTTGCGGTCGACGCTGCCGCCCGGGCAGGACGGCCGGGTCACCGGCCGGCTGCCGCAGTCGGGACGGCGCACCGGCGACGCGCCGGGCATCGAGGTCGTGTCGGTGAGCGGTTACGACCGCGGCGATCGCCTGGACGGCTGGTACGACGCGCTGCTGGCCACCGTGAGCGCCGGGGCTCCCGACACCGCGACGGCGGCCCGCGCCGCGAGCGACGTGCTGAGCGGGCTGGGCGAGACCGGGGTTCCGCACGACGGCCGTGAGGTCTGCGCCGTCCTCGACCGGCTGGCGGCCGGCAACCCGGCCCCGGGGGCGTGAGACTGGTCCCCTCGCCCGCTCGGGGACGCCGAGGAGGGGACCCGGGCGGAGCGCGGTGCATGCCAGGATGGAGCGCAGGTCAGCCAGGGAGGTGCCGGTGGCGGTCGAGGAGATCCACGCCGAGATGGTCTCGAGCGTCTGGAAGGTGCTCGTGCAACCCGGTAGCGAGGTGGCCGCCGGTGACACCCTGGTGATCCTCGAGTCGATGAAGATGGAGATCCCCGTCCTCACCGAGCGGGCCGGCACGGTGCGGGAGTTGCACGTGGTCGAGGGAGAGGTCCTCCAGGAGGGCGACCTCATCGCGACCGTCGACGGCTGACGTTCGTTCGTCGCCCACTGACCGGGTCCGCGCCGGCCACTCGAGGGCGTCCCCGAGCTCGCGAGGAAACCCGGGAGGGGTCCCCTCTCAGAGGTCGATGGCGTACACCATCAGGTCGACGCACGGCGTCGGGCGCCAGTCGCGCTCCGGTAGCCGGGTGAAGCCCAGCCGCTCGTAGAGACGCCGCGCCGCGGTCATGCGCCGGTCGGTGGAGAGCACCATCCGCCGCTTCCCGGCCGCCCGCGCCCGCTCCAGGCAGGCCGTCACCAGCAGCGCGCCGACCCCGCGGCCGTGCACCGCCGGATCGACGACGAGCATCCGGAACGCCGCCTCGTCCTCGGACTCGGTGACCTCGCCGAAGTCGCCCTCCAGCACCAGCGCCACGCTGCCGACCACCCGGCCCTCGTGGTCCCGGGCGACGAGCAGCTCCGCCCGCTCGGCGCGGCCGGCGACGTCGCGCAGCTGTTCGCCGTACCCGGGCGAGGCCAACCCGCCGCCGACGTAGACGTCGAAGGTGAGCTGGGCGATGCGCGGGAAGTCGTCCGGCCGGGCCGGGTCGACGGTCCGGGGGGAGGTACCGGGGGACGAGGACACGGCGACGAGCCTAAGAGGACCCCTCCTCCCCACCTCTCGCCCAGCCGGCCCTCCTGCAGGGGCCCGCCCAGGCCCTGTCCCGGGCACCGCCCCGAGCTCGCGAGGGTGGGGAGGACAGGGTCGTTCCACGGTGGGGAGCAGGAGGGCCCTTTCTCATAGGCTCGGAGCCACCATGAGAAGCCTCTCCGAACGCCTCACCCGAGGCTCGGCCTCGGCGCCCGCGCAGGTCGACCACGCCCGCCGGCTGGTGGCCGACTGGCAGCTGCTGGCCGATCTCTCGTTCGCCGACCTGACCCTGTGGGTGCCGCTGCGCACGGGAGCGTGGTGGTGCGTGGCGCAGGTGCGCCCGCTGACCGCGCCCACGAGCCAGCCCGAGGACCTGGTGGGCTCGGAGGTGGAGGGGCCGGCCGCGGAGCCGTTCGTGGTCGCGCACCGCGAGGGCCGCCCGGTGACCGAGGGAGAGCCGGACTGGTCGGGGAGCACCCCGCGGCGGCGGGAGGTGGTGCCGGTGCGGCACGACGGCGTCGTCGTCGCCGTCCTGGCGCGGGACACCAACCTGGCGGTGACCCGGTCGCCGTCCACCCTGGAGCTCACCTACCTCGACATCGCCGCCGACCTGTGCCTCATGGTCTCGGCCGGCACCTTCCCACCCCAGAAGCCGCTGGACGCCGAGCTGAGCCCCCGCGTGGGCGACGGGCTGGTGCGGCTGGACGCCGACGGCCGGGCCGTCTACGCCAGCCCCAACGCGCTGTCGGCGTACCGCCGGCTGGGGGTCACCGGGGACGTCGTCGGCGCCGACCTGGCGCGGCTCACGCGCGACGCCGCCGCCGACCGGGTCGCGGGCGAGGCGGTCGGGTCCGGCATCCGGGCGGCGGTGGCCGGCCGCTTCCCCGACCCGACGGACGTCGAGAGCGTCGCGGCCACGCTGCTGGTGCGGGCGCTGCCGCTGCAGGCGCCGGGTGCCGAGCAGGGGGCGCTGGTGCTGGTACGTGACGTCACCGACGTCCGCCGGCGGGACCGCGCGCTGCTGACCAAGGACGCCACCATCCGGGAGATCCACCACCGGGTGAAGAACAACCTGCAGACGGTGGCTGCGCTGCTGCGGCTCCAGGCGCGCCGGCTGACCGAGCCCGCCGCCCGTGAGGCGCTGGAGGAGTCGGTCCGCCGGGTGTCGTCGATCGCGGTGGTGCACGAGACCCTGGCGGGCAGCCGGGAGGACGTGGTGGACGTCGACGACGTCCTCGACCGGGTGTTGCCGATGTTGGGGGACCTGACCTCGGTCGGCCCGGCGGCGCGGACCCGGCGGGTCGGCCAGTTCGGCGAGCTGCCGGCGGTGGCCGCGACCCCGCTGGTGCTGGTGGTCACCGAGCTGCTGCACAACGCCGCCGAGCACGCCTTCCCCGACGGCAGCCCGGGCAGCATCGAGCTGGTGGCCGAGCGGGACGGCGACGACCTCGTCGTCCGGGTGCGCGACGACGGCCGGGGCCTCCCGCAGGACTTCGGGCCGTCCGCGGGCGACGGCCTGGGGCTGCAGATCGTGCGCACGCTGGTCGCCAGCGAGCTCGGCGGCAGCCTCACCATGACCAGCCCGCCCTCCCCGCCCACGGACGGCCGCACCGGCACCGAGGTGGTCATCACCCTCCCCGGCGCAGGAAGACTCCGGAGGTAGAGCAGCGAGACGGTCGGGCCCAGCGACGGCCGGGGACGGCACTCGGCCGGTAGGCCGACAGTGCCATCGCAACGCAGCGGGGTCGGTCCAGACCTCGCTGGACCGACCCCGCTGCGTCGTGGTGCGGTGTGCTCAGGCGGTGCGGACGCGGGTGCGGGCCTGACGCCGCTTGAGGGCGCGCCGCTCGTCCTCGGACAACCCGCCCCAGACACCGGAGTCCTGCCCCGAGCGCAGTGCCCAGTCCAGGCACGACTCCACCACGGGGCAGCGCCGGCACACACCCTTGGCCTGCTCGATCTGCACGAGGGCCGGACCGCTCGTCCCGATGGGGAAGAACAGTTCCGGATCCTCGTCGCGGCAGAGCGCGCGGTGGCGCCAGTCCATGGCCGTGTTCTCCTCGATGTCGTCTACGGTGTGGTGCAGTCGTCGCCGGCCTCGGACCGATCCGCAGGCCGGCACCGGGGTGACCAGCGCCATGGCACAGCGACTTCATGCATGTATTACCGACAGGTTGCTTTCTCCCGCGATGTTTTCACGGCGAGGTCGTCTGTCAAGCAGAACGAGGGCATCGGTCGACCCCTCGTGAGCAAGCTCACCACGGGCATGCTAGGGCCGCCACTCGACCAGACGGCCTGCCCCGCGCGCTGCGTTGACAATCACCTCGCCGCGTGCCTGAAACCGCAGGTCACACCCCGCTTACGAGACCGGGCGGTCCTCCGACCTCGGGCGACGGTGCCCCCGGATCGCCCGCCTCGGTCCGCTCCTCGCCGGCCGGCGCTCGCCGATGCTCCCGCGGGCGTCAGGCGACGACCGCGAGCGCGGAGGGGACGCTGCGCACCCGCAGCCCGGTCGCCGTCCCCAGGTGGTCGCCGTCGAGCTGCCAGCCCTGCGGGCGGCCCGCGGTCAGCGTGAGCTCGCCCAGGTCGTGCCACCGGTGCACCCCGCGGCCGCGGACGTCGGGCCGGGCGGCGAACACCTCCCGCACGTGGTGCAGCATCCGGAACACCCCCGTGCGGCCCAGCGCGAAGACGTCCAGCCCGCTGTCGAACGAGGCGTCCGGGGTGGGGTTGACCGCCCGGGCACCCAGGTACGTCCACGGCGAGACGTTCGAGACCAGGCACAGGAACACCCCGTCGAGGGCCGGCTCCTCGGGCAGCTGCACCGTCATCGCCGGGTCCCGGCGCTCGCGGCCGAGCACGAAGGCGCCGGTCGCCTCCAGGACGTAGAGCAGTCCGGTCGAGCGGCGCCCGCGGGCGCGGCGGGTCTCGACCCGGCCGATGACGTCGGCGTCGAAGCCGAGGCCGGCGGAGAAGACGAACCAGCGCGGTTCGGTCCACTCGGGGTGGGCGTCGGCCGCCGCGTCGGCCGCCGCCTGTGCCAGGGCGGGGTCGGGGAGGCGCGCGGGCGTGCGGCTGGCGCCCCGTGCGCTCGCCGTCCCGAGCGAGATCCGCCGGATGCGGCCGGCGCGCAGCGAGTCCAGGATCTCCGCGGCCGCGGCGAGCGGATCCCGGGAGCGGCCGAGGGCGCGGGAGAAGACGTTCGTCGACCCGCCGGGCACCACGGCGAGGGGCGGGACGTGCTCGCCCGGGCCGTCGTGCAGCAGCCCGTTGACCACCTCGTTGACCGTGCCGTCGCCGCCGAGGGTGACGACGACGTCGACGCCCTCGGCGCAGGCCTTGCGGGCCAGTTCGCAGCCGTGGCCGCGGTGGGTCGTCTCGGCGAGATCCACCTCGAGCTCACCGGCGAGGGTGGCGAGCACCCGATCGCGCACGCCGCGGTTGGTCGTCGTCGCCGCGGGGTTGGCCACCACGAGCGCACGCATGCAGCCAGGCTAGCCAGCGCGGCGGCCCGTCCCGGTGCTGGCGTGCGGCGGGCGCGCGGAGGAGGACCGGAGCGTCCGGCGGGACACCGGCCGGCGGAACGGCCGGCGCGTACCCTTCCGGCCGTGACGGAGGACCCCGGAGCCCCGCCCTCGCGGCACCGCCGACGGGCCGAGCGGCTGCTCGGTGGCGCCGCCGAGCCGGCGACCCCGCGGCACGCCCGCGGGCGTGCGGCGGCGCCACCCGTGGTGCGCCGGGCCGCGCTGGTCGCGGCCGTCGAGGCGACGGCGCTGGCCCTGGTCGCGCTCTGGCTGCTCTACCTCACGTTCACCTCGACCCCTGACAGCGTCAGCCGCGCGCTGGCGGAGGTCGTCTACGTGGGCTTCTTCGCCGTCCTGCTGGGCGCCGCCGCGGTGGGGCTGTGGCGGGTCTCGCCCTGGGCCCGCGCACCGGTCGTCTGCCTGCAGCTGCTGCTGGGGCTCTTCGGCTACTACTCGGCGTTCGAATGGGGTGGCGCGTGGGTCGGCGTCCCGGTCCTGGTGCTGGTCGCGACCGAGCTGTACCTGCTGGCGACCCCCGAGGCCCGGCTGGCCTTCCTGGAGCGCTGAGCTGGGAAAGGACCCCGCGTCCCCCCATCCCTCGCGAGCTCGGGCGGGGCCCTGACGCGGGGCCTCAGACCAGCTCGACGACGTCGGCGATCGAGTCCAGCACGCGGCCCGGCCGGAACGGGAAGCGGGCCACGTCGGCGGCCCGGGTGGAGCCGGTGAGGACGAGGATGGTGTCCAGGCCGGCCTCGATTCCCGCGACGACGTCGGTGTCCATGCGATCGCCGACCATGACGGTGGACTCCGAGTGCGCCTCGATCCGGTTCATGGCGCTGCGGAACATCATCGGGTTGGGCTTGCCGACGAAGTAGGGCTCGGCGTCGGTGGCGCGGGTGATCATCGCCGCCACCGAGCCGGTGGCCGGGAGCGGGCCCTCGGGGGAGGGGCCGGTGACGTCGGGGTTGGTCGCGATGAACCGTGCTCCGGCGCCGACCAGCCGGATCGCCCGGGTGATCGCCTCGAAGGAATAGGTGCGGGTCTCCCCGAGGACGACGTAGTCCGGGTCGGTGTCGGTGAGCGTGTAGCCGGCCTCGTAGAGCGCGGTGGTCAGGCCGGCCTCGCCGATGACGTAGGCCGAGCCGCCGGGCAGCTGGGTGGACAGGAAGTCGGCGGTGGCCAGCGCCGAGGTCCAGATCGACTCCTCGGGCACCTGCAGGCCCGAGCGGGCCAGCCGCGCGGCGAGGTCCCTCGGCGTGAAGATCGAGTTGTTCGTGAGGACGAGGAAGCGTCGTCCGGCCTCGGTCAGGCGCTGCAGGAACTCCGCGGCGCCAGGCAGCGCCAGGCCCTCGTGCACCAGGACGCCGTCCATGTCGGTCAGCCAGCACTCTGGTCGCTTGCGCTCGATCGTCACACGCACGTCCTCGGGCTCGGGGGCGCTCAGGGCCAGGTGGGCAGCACCTCCGCACCGTAGTGTCCGGCCGGCGTGGCGACCCGGGGGCGGGCTCGCCGACCGGGATCGTCCGGCCGAGGTCCGCGTCGCGCCCGCCCGCCCGCCGTCGAGAGGCCTACCGACGGTCGGCGGCGAAGGTCGACAGCGCCTCGTCGGTGAGCCGGAAGACCGTCCACTCGTCCATCGGCACCGCGCCGACGGCCCGGTAGAACTCGATCGACGGGGTGTTCCAGTCCAGCACCCACCACTCCAGCCGGCGGTAACCACGGTGCACGCACAGATCGGCCAGCGTGCGCAGCAGCTCGCGGCCCAGGCCGCTGCCGCGGTGCTGCGGCTGCACGTAGAGGTCCTCGAGGTAGATGCCGTGGGTGCCGCGCCAGGTGGAGAAGTTGAGGAACCACAGCGCCATGCCCACCACGTCGCCCCGGACCTCCGCGACGTGGCCGAACAGCGCCGGAGCCTCGCCGAAGAGCGCCGCGGACAGCTGCTCCTCGGTCATCCGGGCCTCCTGCGGGGCCTTCTCGTACTCGGCGAGCTCGCGGACCAGGCCGACCACGGCCGGGACGTCGTCCGGGCGGATCGGCCGCACCGTCATGTCAGCAGCTCCTTGAGGCGCGCGGGCACGAGCCGGTTCAGCGGGGAGAAGACCGGCACGAGGACCGGTGCCAGCAGGTAGCCGTAGGCCAGCACGCAGCCGGTCACCACCGGCACGAGCGCGAAGCCGACGACGACGGCCAGCGCCGCGGCGATCAGCCCGTAGGGGCGCCCGCTCTTCGGGCTGACCAGCGAGCGGAACGAGCGGAACCGGATCGTGCTCACCATCAGCAGCGCCGGGACGGCCACGATGAGCAGCACCCACAGCCGCTCCCGGCCCTGCATCTGGTCGCCGAACGCGAACACCGAGGCGAGCACGACCCCGGCCGCGCCCGGGCTGGGCATGCCGGTGAAGTACCGCTTGTCCGCCGTCGGGTCGATGGTGGTGTTGAACCGGGCGAGCCGGATGGCCGCGCAGGCCACCCAGAGGAAGCAGACGACCCACCCCGACGGGTCCCAGGCGTCGCGGCCCTCGGAGAACAGCGTGAAGGCCAGCAGCGCCGGGGCCAGCCCGAAGGACACCAGGTCGGCCAACGAGTCGAACTGCAGGCCGAACGGGGTGACCGCGCCGACCAGCCGGGCGACGGCGCCGTCGGTGATGTCGAAGACGACCGAGAGCCCGACCAGGACGGCGGCCAGCGTGTACTGGCCCCGGATGGAGACCAGGATCGCGGCGAAACCGCACATCATGTTGGCCAGCGTGAACAGGCTGGGCAGCGTCGCCAGCGCCCGTCGCCGGGTGCCACGCACCGAGCCGCGGACGAACTCGACGGTCGCCGTCCGCCGGGTCTGCAGGAAGCGGGCACCGGACGGGGAGGTGGGCACCGTCGGCCTCCTCAGCCGGCGTCGGACCAGCGGGCGATGACGGTCTCGCCGCCGCGCACCCGCTGGCCCACCCGGACGAGCACCGCGCAGTCCCGGGGGACGAAGACGTCCATCCGGGAGCCGAACTTCATCAGGCCCATCCGCTCGCCGGTGGCCAGCTGCCGGCCCACGCCGGTGCGGGTCACGATGCGGCGGGCGAGCACGCCGACGATCTGCCGGAAGACCACGGTGCGCTCACCGTCGCGCAGCCACAGCTCGCTGCGCTCGTTCCGGTGCGCCGACTCCTTGCGGTAGGCGGCCAGGAAGCTGCCCCGGCGATAGGTGCTCTCGACGACCTCCCCGTGGTACGGCGAGCGGTTCACGTGCACGTCGACCACGGAGAGGAAGACGCTGACCTGCTGCCAGCCGCCCTCGGGCGCAGGTTCCGGGGCGACACCCTCCTGCGGCTCGCCGGCGACCATGACCATGCCGTCGGCGGGGGAGAGGACGTCGCCGGGAGCCGGTGGCTGGACGTCGCAGCGCCGGTCGGGGTCGCGGAAGAACAGCGCCATGTAGGCGGACAGGAAGGCGAAGGGCCAGGCGGCCATCCGGAGGCCGCGCCGGCCGCCGGCCCGCCCGGCAGCGGCGAGCACGGCGGCAGGTGCCAGGGGGCCGGTGATGAAGGGCCACCCGGCCGGGTCGATACGCATCGAGGTCAGACGGTACCGGGCGGCGACGGTGGTCCGGCCCCGCTGCTGGGGCCCGCCGCGGCCCCGTCCCGGGCCGGCCCCGTCCAGAGGCTCGCCGAGGCCCCGTCCCGGGCCCCGTACCGAGCCGGCGAGGGGTGGGGAGGACGGGGTCCTTCCACGGTGAGGACGGGGACGCTTCTATGACGTGGGGAGGACCGGGTGCTTCCACGGGAAGGCGCAGCGGGGTCCTTCCTCAGGCGGCGGGCGTGCCGATGTTGACCAGCCAGCGCATGCCGAAGCGGTCGGTCACCTGGCCGAACGTGTCCCCCCAGACCTGCTCGTCCAGCGGGACGTCGACCTTCCCTTCCTCGGCCAGCGCCTCGAACCAGCGGGTCAGGGTCTCGGCGTCGTCCCCGGACAGGGACAGCGACAGGCGGTCGGGGCCAACGGCCTGCGGGTCGTGGCCGTCGGAGGCCATCAGCTCGAAGCCGTCCGGGGTGCGCAGGAAGGCGTGCATGACGCCGTCGTCGGGGTACTCCCCGCCGCCTCCGCCGACGTCACCGAAGGTCATCACCTCCAGCTGACCGCCGAGGACGGAGCGGTAGAACTCCATCGCCTCGCGGGCGTCGCCGGAGAAGTGCAAGTAGGGGTTGAGCCGGGCAGCCATGGAATCTCCTCCGTCCTGGAGCGGGTGTCGGGAGGCAGACCGGCCCGGGCCGAGGAACTCGTCGCCCCCGACGACGACGGCCGGCGAGCGGGCGCTCACCGGCCGTCGTCGTGCTGCGCGGCCCCTCCCGGGTTCCGCCGGCCCCGTCCGGAGGCTCGCCGCGAGCCTGCGAGCGGTGAGGAGGACGGGGTCCTTCTACGAGGGGTGGGAGGAGAGGGGTCCTCGTTCAGGCGGCAGCCTTGGTCTCCCAGAAGATCTTGTCGATCTCGGCGATGTAGTCGAGCAGCTTCTGGCCCTCGGCGGGGTCCATGCTCTGCTTCGCCGCGGTGCCACCGGCCTGCTTGGTGGCCTTGTTGAACAGCTCGTGCAGCTGCGGGTACTTCTCGAAGTGCGGCGGCTTGAAGTAGTCGGTCCACAGCACCCACAGGTGGTGCTTGACCAGGTCGGCGCGCTGCTCCTTGATCAGCACGGCGCGCTGCCGGAAGACCGGGTCCTCGTTGGCCTGGTACTTCTCCTGGATGGCCTTGACGGACTCCGCCTCGATGCGGGCCTGGGCCGGGTCGTACACGCCGCAGGGGAGGTCGCAGTGCGCGGTGGCCTCCACGGCGGAGAACATGCGGAAACGCATGGACGTGCCTCCGGTTCTGTGGTGGTCGGTTCGTCTGCGACCCTACTCCCGGTGAGCAGCAGGGACATGTCCGACGACGGAGGGCCGGCGCGAGTCCCGCCGCTGGTCACGCCCTGGGTCGTGGCCCGGGTGGCCGGCCCGTCGATGACGCCGACGGTCCGCTCCGGCGACCGGCTGTTCGTGCGCCGGGTCGGCCCGGGAGGAGCGGTCGCCCCCGGGGACGTCGTCCTGGCCCGGTTCCCCGCGCGGCCGGAGCTGCTGGTGGTCAAGCGGGTGCGCCGCACGGTTCCGGGCGGGCACTGGGTCGAGGGCGACAACCCGTTCGTCACCGACGACAGCCGCGCCTTCGGCCCCGCCGTCGTCGTCGGGCGGGTGCTGGGCCGGCTGTGGCCGCGACCGGGCCGGTTGGGCGGGCGTCCCGGTCAGCTGCCGTACCGCAGCTGTCCGTAGCGCGCCCGGCACTCCTCGATCGTCGGCAGCAGTCCCTGCTCCCGGGCCCCGGCCAGCGTGGGCGCGTGCCGGTCCTTGACCGACAGCTCGAACTCCACGTCGTCCGGCCACGGCAGGTCCAGCGCCGGGTCCAGCGGGGAGACGCCGACCTCGCGGGCCGGGTCGTAGCCGCTGGACACGAGGTAGGTCACCGAGCTCCCGTCCGCCAGCGACAGGAAGGCGTGACCGAGCCCCTCCGAGAGGTAGACCGCGCGGGGCTCCTCGCTGTCGAGAAGGACGCTGTCGTGCCGGCCGAAGGTGGGCGAGCCGACCCGGACGTCGACGACGACGTCGAGCACCCGCCCGGCCGGGCAGTACACGTACTTGGCCTGGCCGGGCGGCACCAGCGCGAAGTGGACGCCGCGCAGCACGCCGTGCGCGGACACGCTGTGGTTGGCCTGGGCCAGCGGCAGGCCGTGGCCGACCACGTCGGCCAGCACGTCGGCGCGGTACCACTCGGTGAAGCGGCCGCGGGCGTCGCCGTGCGGCACCAGGTCCAGGACGTACGCGTCGCCGACGGCGAGCTGACGGATCTGCACGCGAGGACGGTAGCCAGCCCGACCCGGGACGTCCGGCAGTGCGTCCACGTGCCGAGCCGTGTCTCCCGCATGGGGGGACGAGGCGGACGGCGACCCGGTGCGGCTGGATTACGCTCCACGGTCCATGGGCGCGCAGCAGCTGCACGACGGGACTGCCGACCGCTTCGCCGACGACCCGGCGTTCGCGGTGCACGAGGGTGGCAAGCTCGTCGTACGCCCGACCCGTCCGATCGAGTCGACCGCCGACCTGGCGCTGACCTACACGCCGGGTGTCGCCCGGGTCTCCAGTGCGATCGCGGCCGAGCCGGCGCTGGCCGACCGGTTCACCTGGGCCTCCCGCGTCGTCGCCGTGGTCTCCGACGGCACCGCCGTCCTGGGCCTCGGGAACATCGGACCCAGAGCGGCGCTGCCGGTCATGGAGGGCAAGGCCTGCCTGTTCAGCGAGTTCGCCGGGCTGTCCTCGGTGCCGGTCGTGCTCTCGACGACCGACGTCGACGCGATCGTGGAGACGGTGGCGGCGATCGCGCCGTCCTTCGGCGGCATCAACCTCGAGGACATCAGCGCCCCGCGCTGCTTCGAGATCGAGGAGCGGCTGCGCGACCGGCTCGACATCCCGGTCATGCACGACGACCAGCACGGGACGGCGATCGTCGTCCTCGCGGCGCTGCGCAACGCGGCGCGGGTGGTGGGCCGGGAACTCGGCGGCCTGCGGGTCGTCGTCTCGGGGGCGGGAGCGGCCGGGATCGCCTGCACCAAGATCCTGCTCGAGGCGGGCGTCGGCGACATCGCCGTGGCCGACTCCCGGGGGGTCCTCCACGCCGGACGGGACGACCTGACGCCGATCAAGCGCTGGGCCGCCGAGAACACCAACCGGGCCGGCTGTGCGGGCACGATGGCCGGCGCGCTGGAGGGCGCCGACGTGTACCTCGGCCTGTCCGGGGGCTCGGTGCCCGAGTCGGCGATCGCTGCGATGGCGCCGGACGGCATCGTGTTCTCGCTGGCCAACCCGATCCCCGAGGTGGACCCGGAGATGGCGGCCCGCTACGCCGCGGTGGTCGCCACGGGCCGCAGCGGGGAGCCCAACCAGATCAACAACGTGCTCGCCTTCCCCGGCGTCTTCCGCGGCGCGATGGACGCCGGCGCCACCAGCATCACCGAGGAGATGAAGTTGGCCGCGGCCACGGCGATCGCCGACGTCGTCGGCGACGACGTCCGGGCCGACTACGTGGTGCCCAGCCCGCTGGACCGGCGGGTGGCCGAGGCCGTGGCGGCGGCGGTGTCGACCCGCGCCCGGGAGCAGGGCGTCACCCGCTGAGACTGCGCAGGTCCTGCAGCACCGGGTCCACGGCCGCGCGGACGTCGGTGTTGAGGTAGACGCACCAGAGCGTCACCAGGACGAACGCGGGAGCGAGCACCACCTTCTCCAGCGCCGTCCCGGTCCGCAGCGGCGTGAGCGCCAGCCGGGAGCGGCGCAGCAGCCAGAGCACCGGCACCGGAACGCCCTGTGTGGTGAGGGCGTCACCGGCGATGTGCGTCAGCACCCCGAGCGCGACCGCCCAGGGCAGCCAGGCCGGGCCCGGACTGTGCTCCAGCAGCAGCCAGGCGCCGGCCCAGGAGAGCACCAGGTTGCCGATGACGGTGTTCTCGGCCCGTCCCGGGATGACGAAGTGCAGGGCCCGCAGCGCCAGGCCGATCGCCAGCGCCAGGAGCAGCAGGCTGGACCAGAAGGCGTTCGCCGCGGCCACCGCCAGGGCGCCGAAGGTCACCGGGGCGAGGACGGCGTCGTGGGTCCCCCAGCGGTGCCCCTGCGCCAGCCGGCCGATGGCGCCGGAGGGGACGTCGGTGACCGGGCCCCACATGTCCGAGACCGTCGAGCCGTTGTGGTCCAGGTCGGGCAGCATGGCCATCCCGCCGACGGCGGCGATCCAGGCCACCTGGGCGACGGGGCCTTCGACCGGCGCCCACGGCAGCGTCGCGGCGCCCACGGCGAGCCCGGAGAGAGCATGTGAGTGACCGAGCACGCACGAAGCGTGCCGCCGGAGTCAGGGGCCGCCACGCAACCGCAACGAGCCCGGCGTGTCGGCCACGCCGGGAGCGGCCGACGTGGCCACTTCGGCCGGAGGGTCAGGGCTGCCAGACCACGAGGACGGCAACGGCTAGTAGCAGCAGCGAGACGATCCCGGACCCGGCAGCGCGCTGCCCGCTCGCCGCAGGGCCGGGACGACCAGCCCGACGCTGACGGCCAGGGCCATGACGTGGAGCGCCATCGGCACGAGCAGCCAGGGCGTCGTCGGGCGGGATCTCCCATATCCCGAAGACGCCGAACCCGAACACCGCGACCACCAGCGAGGCCCACGAGAACACCGCCGCCCAACGGGCCAGCAGATTCACCGCCGGGCCGTTCCCGGCGCGGACGGCGCGCAACGCGATCCGCGGCACCAGCGCCATCGGGCCGATGAGGAAGACGGCGGCGACGACGTGGCGGACGAGCAGGACCGTGCCCATGGCCCGAGGCCAGGAGCCCGGACCACGGCACGGACCGCTGGGCTACGTCGGCGAGTCGGTCGGCTGGAGGGCACACGTCGGTCGGCTGGGCCGCACATATCGTGGAATCCCGTCGCATCGTCCTCGACGTGCGGCGTTCCAGGGCAGGGAGGTCGGCGCATGTCTGCCAGGACTCGAGGACCTGGGGTGCGGGAGCTGGTGGCCGCCACACCCGAGGGCCGGGAACGCTGTGTCGACCTGCTGCGTGCGGTGGCGATTCTTGCCGTCGTCGTCGGGCACTGGCTGCTCGTCGTCATCGTGTCCCGAGACGGAGAGCTGACGGGGACGAGCGTTCTGGCGTTGTGGCGCCCAGCGCACTTGATCAACTGGGTCTTCCAGGTCATGCCGGTCTTCTTCTTCGTGGGGGGCTACGCCAGCACGGCGTCGTGGACCAGCGCCCGCCGGGCCGGTACCGACGGACTTGCCTGGTTGGGCGGCCGGGTCCGTCGGCTTCTGGACCCGACAACGGCGTTCCTGGTCATCGTCGTCGCAGCAGCGGCGACGGCCCGGCTCGCGGGCGTCGATCCGGAGCTGGTCCGCCTCGCGGGGTGGCTGATGGGGATCCACTTGTGGTTCCTGGCCGTGTACGTCGCGTTGGTGGCCCTGACCCCGCTCGTCGTGCGCGCCCACGAGCGCTCCGGACTATGGCTGCCACTGGGACTGGCCGTCCTGGCCGCGCTGGTCGACCTGCTCCGTCTGGGCGGAGAACTGACGGCACTCGGCGTGCTGAACTTCGGGCTGGTCTGGTTGTGCGTCTTCGCCCTCGGTGTGGCCTGGAGAGGCGGCAGTCTGCCCGGGCCGCGTTGGCTGGCGCCAGGACTGGCCACGGGCGGAATCGTCGCCGTGGTCACACTGGTCGCGCTGGGCCCCTACCCGCTGAGCATGGTGAACGTCCCCGGCGCCGAGCTGCAGAACACCGCGCCCCCGTCGCTGGCGCTGCTCGCTCTCGGGCTCGCCCAGATCGGTCTGGTCCTGGTCGCCCGGCGAACCTTGAATCGGCTCGCCCACAGGTCAGCCGTGTGGGTGGCCACGGTTGCCGTGAACGGCACCATCATGTCGATCTTCCTCTGGCACCTGGTCGCGGCCGTCCTCGCCGGCCTGCTGCTGCACGGAACGGGGATCTATCCGCAGCCACCGCCGGTGTCCGGCGCCTGGTTCGCGCTGCGCCCGGTCTGGATCGCCGTCTGCACCCTGCTGCTGGCGGTGCTCGTGCTGCTGGTTGCGCGCTTCGAGCGGGTGTCGTCGGTGGCCGGTCCGGGCGTCGGTGACACCCCGGTCCGGGTCTCGCTGACCGTCGTCGGCCTGATCGGCTGCTGCGCCGGGCTCGTCGTCCTGACCCGCGGTGGCCTGAGCACCGACGGCCCGGCCGGAATCCCGGTCACCGGGCTGGTTCCTTACCTGGCGGGATTCGCTGCGGTGACGGCGGCGACACGGGAGCGGATCGTTCCGCCGCTGTCGCGCCGGACCTGACCGAAAACGGTGGCCCGCCGGGCCAGCACGATGCCGACGGCGCCCCCGGAGGGACCCGGCCCCCGCGCCGGGATCACCGGGGCCTGGTCACTCCTCGTCGTCGTCCGTGCCGCCGCGGGCCAGCCAGGTGGCCAGCCGCTCGACCGGCACCTCGAAGTCGGGGTGCTGGTCGACGAAGACCTGCATCTGGTCGGCCAGCCAGGCGAGGGTCACGTGCTCCTCGCCCCGCCGGCCGGCCAGCTCCTCCAGGCCCCTATCCGTGAAGTACATGGTCGGTGAAGTACACGTCAGTCGGCGAAGGCCTGCGCGACGAGCTGCTTCTGCTCCACCTCGTGGACCTTCGCCGAGCCGACGGCCGGACTGGCCGAGGCGCGGCGGCTGACCCGGCGCAGGCTGCGCCCGGTCGGCAGCTGCTCGGGCAGGTTGACGGCCATGAACTGCCAGGCGCCCATGTTGGCCGGCTCCTCCTGCACCCAGACGACGTCGGTTGCGTCCGGGTATCGCTCCAGCTGCTGCACGATCTCCTCGGCGGGCAGCGGGTAGAGCTGCTCGACGCGCACGACGGCGGTGTCGGCGCGGCCCTCGGCCTCCCGTGCGGCGAACAGGTCGTAGGCGACCTTGCCGCTGCACAACAGGACCCGGCGCACCGCACCCTCGTCCAGCGGTTCGCCGCCCACGCCCGGGTCGGGCAGCACCGGCCGGAAGGCCTCGTCGGTGAAGTCCGCGACCGGGCTGACGGCGGCCTTGGCTCGGAGCAGCGACTTGGGCGTGAAGACGACCAGCGGCCGGTGCACGTCCGACAGCGCCTGCCGGCGGAGCAGGTGGAAGTAGTTGCCCGGCGTCGTGCAGTTGGCGACGGTCATGTTGTTCTCCGCCGACAGCTGCAGGAACCGCTCGATCCGCCCGCTGGAGTGGTCCGGGCCCTGCCCCTCGAGGCCGTGCGGCAGCAGCAGGACGACGCCGGAACGCTGCCCCCACTTGGCCTCGCCCGAGCTGATGAACTCGTCGATGACCATCTGCGCGCCGTCGACGAAGTCGCCGAACTGTGCCTCCCACAGCACCAGGGCCCCCGGGTTGGCCACGGAGTAGCCGTACTCGAAGCCCAGCGCCGCGTACTCGCTGAGCAGCGAGTCGTAGACGAAGAACTTCGCCTGGTCCTCGGACAGGTGCGCCAGCGGCGTGTACTCCGCGGCGGTCTCCCGGTCGATGAGCACTGAGTGGCGCTGCACGAAGGTGCCACGGCGCGAGTCCTGGCCGGCCAGCCGGACACAGACCCCCTGCATGAGCAGCGACCCGAAGGCGAGCAGCTCGCCCATCGCCCAGTCGATGCCGCCCTCGCTCACCATCGCCGCGCGCCGCTCGAGCATCCGCTGGAGCTTCGGGTGGACGGTGAAGTCCGGCGGCAGGGAGACGTGCGCGTCCCCGATCGCCTTCATGACCTCGGGCGTGATCGCGGTGGCGACCGCCGTCGACTGCTGCGCCGGCTGGTCCATGACCGGCTGCGGCTTCGGCGTCTCGGTCGCGTCGTGGGTCTCGGCGAAGGCCCGCTCCAGCTGGTCGCGGTAGTCCCTGAGCGCCTCCTCGGCCTCCTGCAGCGTGATGTCGCCGCGGCCGATGAGCGCCTCGGTGTAGAGCTTCCGGACCGAGCGCTTGCGGTCGATGATGTCGTACATCAGCGGCTGGGTCATCGAGGGGTCGTCACCCTCGTTGTGCCCGCGCCGGCGGTAGCAGACCAGGTCGATGACGACGTCCTTCTTGAACGCCTGCCGGTAGTCGACCGCCAGCCGCGCCATCCGCACGCAGGCCTCGGGGTCGTCGCCGTTCACGTGGAAGACCGGCGCGCCGATCATCCGGGCGACGTCGGTCGAGTAGAGGCTCGAGCGGGCCGCCGCCGGGCTGGTGGTGAAGCCGACCTGGTTGTTGATGACGACGTGCACGGTGCCGCCGGTGCGGTAACCGCGCAGCTGGGACAGGTTCAGGGTCTCCTGGACCACGCCCTGGCCGGCGAAGGCGGAGTCGCCGTGCAGCAGGACCGGCAGGACGGTGAAGCCCTGCTCGCCCTTGTCGATCATGTCCTGCTTGGCCCGCGCGATGCCCTCCAGGACGGGGTTGACCGTCTCCAGGTGGGAGGGGTTGCTGGCCAGCGAGACGGCGATCTCGGCGCCCGGGCGGAGCGGGTTCTCGAACGTGCCCTCGGCGCCGAGGTGGTACTTCACGTCGCCGGAGCCCTGGACCGTGCCGGGGTCGATGTTGCCTTCGAACTCGCCGAAGATCTTGGCGTAGCTCTTGCCGAGGACGTTGGCCAGCACGTTGAGCCGGCCGCGGTGCGCCATGCCGATCGCGACCTCGTCGAGGCCGTGGTCGGTGCCGGCGATGAGCACCTCGTCCAGCAGCGGGATGACCGACTCCCCGCCCTCGAGGCTGAAGCGCTTCTGGCCGACGTACTTGGTCTGCAGGAAGGTCTCGAACGCCTCGGCGGCGTTGAGCCGGCCCAGCACGTGCTTCTGCTTCTCCCGGTCGGGCTGCTCGGCCTTGAGCTCGACCCGCTGCTGGATCCACTCCCGCTCTTCGGGGTCGGTGATGTGCATGTACTCCACGCCGACGGTCCGGCAGTAGGAGTTGCGCAGCACGCCGAGGACGTCGCGCAGCGCCATCAGCTTCTCCCCGGCGAACCCGCCCACCGGGAACCTCCGGTCGAGGTCCCAGAGCGTCAGCCCGTGCTGGAGGATGTCCAGGTCCGGGTGGCTGCGGACCTTGAACTCGAGCGGGTCGGTGTCGGCCATGAGGTGGCCGTTGCGCCGGTAGGACTCGATGACCTCGATGACCCGGGCTTCCTTGTCGATCTGCCCCTCGCGGCTGACCCGCACGTCGGGCATCCAGCGCACCGGCTCGTAGGGGATCCGCAGCGACCGGAAGACGTCGTCGTAGAAGCCGTCCTCGCCCAGCAGCAGCTGGTGCAGGCGGCGCAGGAAGTCGCCGGACTCGGCGCCCTGGATGATCCGGTGGTCGTAGGTCGAGGTCAGCGTGATGATCTTGCTGACCGCCATGTCGGTGAGCGCCTCGGTGCTCATCCCCTGGAACTCGGCCGGGTACTCCATGGCGCCGACGCCGATGATCGCGCCCTGGCCGGCGGTCAGCCGGGGCACCGAGTGGACGGTGCCGATCGTGCCCGGGTTGGTCAGGCTGATCGTGGTGCCGGAGAAGTCCTCGAGGGTCAGCTTGCCCGCGCGGGCGCGCCGGATGACGTCCTCGTAGGCGCCCCAGAACTGGGCAAAGTCCATCTCCTCGGCGGCCTTGATGGAGGCGACGACGAGGGAGCGGGAGCCGTCGGCCTTGGGCAGGTCGATGGCCAGCCCGAAGTTGACGTGCTCGGGCCGCACGAGGGTCGGCTTGCCGTCGACCTCGGCGTAGGCGGCGTTCATGTTCGGGAAGTCGTCGAGCGCCCGGACCAGTGCGTAGCCGATCAGGTGGGTGAACGACACCTTCCCGCCGCGGGAGCGGGCCAGGTGGTTGTTGACGACGATGCGGTTGTCGGCCAGCAGCTTGGCCGGCACCGCGCGGACGCTGGTCGCCGTCGGCACGGTCAGCGAGGCGTTCATGTTCTTGACGACGCTGGCCGCCGCCCCGCGCAGCGGGACCCTCTCGGGGCCCTCACCCTGCTCCTCGGCCTTGGCGGCGGGCTTCGGGGCGGCCTTGGCGGCCGGCGCGCTCGCCGTCGCCTTGCCCGTCGCCTCGCCCGCCGCCTTGCCCGTCGCCCTGCTCGCCGGCTGCTGCTGGGCGGTGCGGTCGGCGGCTCGGTCCACGACGGTGTCCTCGGTGCGCTCCTGGACGCGGCCGGCCCGGGAGGGGGCGCCGACGCCGGTGGCCGGCTGCTGGTCGGGTGCCTGCTGTCGGGCCGGTGCCTGCTGCGGGTCGGGCGCCCGCTCCGGGGCGGGGGCGGCGGTCGGGGCCGGTGCCGCCTCCGGGGTGGGCGCCGGGGCCGGGGCGACCCCGGACGGCGCGTCCCGGTCGTCGCTGGCGGACATCGGGCTGCCCGGCCGGTAGTCGGCGAAGAACTCGTGCCACGCCTGGTCCACGCTGGACGGATCGGCGAGGTACTGCTGGTACATCTCCTCGACCAACCACTCGTTGGTGCCGAATCCCGCCACCGCTGAGGAGTTGGGGGTGGAGGACGGCCGGGATGAGCTCACGCTTGACACGGGGTCGAGTGCCTTCTTCGTCGTCGGTGCACGTCTCTGGACCGGGGATGGAGTCTACGCCCGCACCTGCAGGCGGACCGGCTGAAGGACCCACCTGCCCCCCGCCACTCGCGAGCTCGCGGCGGAACCCTGCAGGAGGGCCCCTGGACGGGGCCGATTCGCACCCGGAGTCTGCGGGACCCAGGGGGCGGGGAGGACGGGGTCCTCGCTCAATCCGTGGCGCCGCGGGCCACGAGCAGGTCGGCAAGGGCGTCGTGCGTGGTCGCCCGACCTGTGTCGTCCCGGCGGCTGCGGGCCGCGGCGACCCGGCTGATGTCGAGGGCGCTGGCGCCGTCGGCCGTGGTGGCGTTGACGTCGGCTCCCGCGTCGAGCAGCTCGCGTACCACCTCGGGCGCGTCGGGCCCACCGTCGGCGGACACGGCGGCGTGCAGGGGAGAGCGGCCGGTGTCCGGCTCCCGGCGGTTGACGTCGGCGCCCGCGGCCAGGAGCAGGCGGACCAGCTCCAGCCGGCCGCCGGCCGCGGCGGCGTGCAGTGCCCCGCCGTCGGCGTCGGCGCCCCGGTCCAGCAGCGCCCGGGCGCTGCCGGCTGCGCCACCGGCCGCGGCCAGGGTCAGCAGGTGCACCCCGGTCACCGGGTCGGTCAGGGGCGCGCCGCCGTCCAGCTCGGCGCCGAGCCGGTCGACGTCGTCGAGGTAGGCCGCGCTCGCGGCGTCCACCGGCGCACCCAGCTCCCGCAGCAGCGGGACCAGCTCGGGCGCGGAGACCAGAGCGGTGTGCAGCGGCGTCCGCCGGTGCTCGGTCGGGACGGAGAGGTCGGCGCCGGCCGCGACGAGCAGCCGCACGATCTCGGCGCGCCGCTCGGCCACCGCCAGGTGCAGCGGCGTCCAGCCGCCCTGGCCGTCGCGCTCCACCGTGGTGGAGAGCAGCCGCGGCGAGTCCTGGACGGCAGTGCGGACGGCTTCGGTGTCGCCGTCGGCGATCAGGTGGCCCAGCCGCTGTGCGGTCATGCGCGTGGTCATGGGGAATCCCCGTTCCGGTCGGGAAGACAGTGCTCCGTGCGGTCAGGTTCTGCTCGGCCCCCTGCAGGTGGCAGGACCCCCTCCTCCCCACCGTCGAAGGACCCCGTCCTCCTCATCCCTCGCAAGCTCGGGATGAATCCCTCGCAAGCTCGGGATGAGCCTCTGGACGGGGCCGTCGGCGGTGCCCGGGAGGGGGCCGATGAGTGGGGGGCAGGGGGTCCTCGTTCAGACGACGTCGCGGCGGACGGCGAGCAGGGTGCCGAGCACGGCCGCCACCAGACCGTAGCCGAGCAGCAGCAGGCCGCCCTGCCAGCGTTCCAGCAGGTCCAGCGTGACCCCCGGCGGCCCCCCGGCTGTGGTGGTCAACGCGCGCAGTGCACCACCGGGCAACCACCTGAAGACGTCGACGGTGGCCTGGAAGGAACTCAGCAACGGCTCGACGACGTACAGGTAGACCAGCGCGCCGACGATGGCCCCGACCTGGTTGCGCATCAGCGCACCCAGGCCCACGCCGATGACCGTGTAGACGACGATCGCCAGCCCGGCGAAGACGAGAACCTGCAGGTTGTCGCCGGTCAGGGACGGCGCCGCGCCGCGCGCGCCCGCGTAGACGGTGACCACGGTCGCGGTCACCGCCGTCACCAGCAGGGCGAACGGAACCCCGGCGAGCCCGTACGCCAGCAGCTTCGCCACCACGACGCGGCCGCGGCGGGGTGTGGTGAGGAAGGTCGGCGTCGCGGTGCGGTGCCGGTACTCCTGGGTCATCCCGATGATCCCGAGGATCAGCGAGAGGACGGCGGCGTTCGACGCGACCGCCAGGGCCAGCTGCTCGAACTGCGCCGTCCCCACCGGAGGCGGGCCGCCGGGCTGGCCCGCCAGCCCGGTGACCAGGGCGGCGGAGCCACCGGCCAGGAGGCAGGCGCCGGCCAGCAGCCCGATCCACACCCGGGTCGTGAACAGCTTGGTCCACTCGGCGCGGACGAGCGCGGTCACCGGGCGCCTCCCTGAGGCGCGGCGTACTGCTCCTGGCCGGCGGTGAGCCGGAAGTACAGCTCCTCGAGGCCGCTGGTCTCCGCGCGCAGCTCGTGGAGCTCCACCCCGGCCCGGAAGGCCTGCGCACCCACCGCGGCCGGCGTCGTCCCGGTCACGGTGACCAGGTCGTCGTCCGGCGGCACGAGCGTGAACCCGGCCGCACCGAGGACCTCGGCCAGCCGGCCGGCCTCCGGGCTGCGGGCGAGGACCGCCCCGCTGCCCTGCGCGCCGGAGCGCAGCTCGGCCAGCGATCCCTCGCGGACCAGCTGCCCGGCCCCGACGATCACCACGCGGTCGGCGGTCTGCTCCATCTCGGCGAGCAGGTGGCTGGAGACCAGCACGGTGCGGCCCTGGTCGTGCGCGAGGTGACGGAGGAATCCGCGCAGCCAGTGGATGCCCTCGGGGTCCAGCCCGTTGGCCGGCTCGTCGAGGACGAGCACCGCCGGGTCGCCGAGCAGCGCGGTGGCCAGGGCCAGCCGCTGCCGCATGCCCAGTGAATAGCCGCCGGCGCGGCGCCGGCCGGCCTCGGCCAGGCCGACCTGGGCGAGCACCTCGTCGGCGCGGGAGGGCGGCAGGCCGGCGGCCCGGCAGTACACCCGGAGGTGGTTGCGCCCCGACCGCGCCGGGTGGAACGCCGTCTCGAGCACCGCGCCGACGGTGCGGACCGGCGCCGGGAGGGCGGGATAGGGGACGCCGTCGAAGGTGGCGGTGCCCGCGTCGGGCCGCTCCAGGCCCAGCGCCATGCGCAGCGTGGTGGTCTTGCCGGCCCCGTTGGGGCCGAGGAAGCCGGTGATGGAGCCGGGCTCGACGGTGAAGCTCAGGTCGTCGACGGCGCGGACGGCGCCGAAGCTCTTGGTGAGGCCGCGGACCTCGACCCGTACGGGGCCGCGGTGGGGGCTGCTGCCGGGCTGGATGGCGCTCTCCTCGTCGTCGGCCGGGCGACGCGTCCATCCAAGCGCACGGCCCGGCGCCGCCGGCATCCCCACCCGCGTGTCGGGACTGCCGGAGCGTGACCCCGGGCACACCGGTGACCACCGTGTTCGGTAGGTTGCCCGGTCGGGCGGGGAGCCGGCCCTCGGGGAAGCCGCGGCAACCGTCCGAGGCGGCCCGGAGCGCGAGCGAGGAGGTGTCCGTGAGCGCCTACCGCAGGGTGGTCGTGGGGGCCGACGGGTCGGAGTCCTCCCTCCGGGCGGTCCGCCGTGCCGGGGCTCTCGCGGGGGCCTGCGGCGCCCAGTTGGTCATCGTCTGCGCCTACCTGCCGTCCCGCGCCGACGACCGGGAGGTGCGCCGGGCGCGAGACGTCCTCGGTGAGGACGCGCACCAGGTCGTCGGGTCCGCGCCGGCAGAGGACGCCGTGCGCACCGCGGCCGGGGAGGCGACCGCCGCCGGCGCCGTCGACGTCGCGCAGGTCGCCGTCGTCGGCTCGCCGGTCGAGACGCTGCTCGACGTCGTCGCCCGCGAGCAGGCCGACCTGCTCGTGGTCGGCAACCGCGGGCTCAGCAGCCTCAAGGGGCGGCTGCTCGGCTCGGTCCCCGCCGACGTGACCCGCCGCTCGTCGGTCGACGTGCTGGTCGTCCACACCACGGGTTGACACCGCTGCCCGACGACACCGGGGACCCAGCCGCCGTCGCGGGCGCCGACGCCGCCCGCGAGGCGCTGTTGCGCCTGCTCCTGGACGGCCCGCGGAAGTTCACCCGCCTGCAGGTCGCCGCGATGGCCGGCATGCCGCCGGAGCGCACCAAGCGGCTCTGGCGAGCACTCGGCTTCCCCGACGCCGCCGACGACGACCGCGTCTTCACCGACGCCGACGTCCGCGCGTTGCTGCTGCTCTCGGCGCTGATCGACTCCGGCTTCGTCGATCCGGGCACCGAGGCCTCCATCGCCCGCGCCATGGGCCAGTCGCTGTCCCGGCTGGCCGACTGGCAGACCGACCTGCTCGCCGACGCGCTCGCCCGGGCGGGAGAGGACGCCGGCCCGCGGGGGGTCCGGCCCGAGGAGGCGGTGGCCGCCGCCCGCAGGTTGTTCCCCCTGCTGCGGCAGGTGCAGGACTACGTGTGGCGTCGGCACCTGGCCGCCAACGCCGACCGGCTGCTCACCCCCGCGGGCAGCGCCGACCGGCGCGAACTCGCCGTCGGCTTCGCCGACCTGGTCGGCTACACCACCCGCAGCCGCGGCATGGGCGGGCGGGAGCTCGGCGCGATGGTCGAGGACTTCGAGAGCATCGCCAGCGGAGTCATCGCCCGCCACCACGGCCGGGTGGTCAAGACGGTCGGGGACGGCATCCTCTACACCGCCGCCTCCGCGATCGACGCCGTCGAGATCGGGCTGGAGCTGCCCGAGGCCTGGCAGGCCGAGGACCGCCCGCCGCTCCGGGTCGGCGCCGCCTACGGCACGGTGCTCACCCACCTCGGCGACGTGTACTCACCGGTGGTGAACCTGGCCAGCCGGCTCACCTCGATCGCCCGCCCGGGGACCCTGCTGGTCGACCGCGACCTGGTCCGCCGGCTGCGCGGGCTGCCGCGCTACCGGGTGCGGCCGCTGCGCCGGGTCTCGGTGCGCGGCTACGACGACCTGCAGCCCTGGCTGGTGCGGCGCCGGCCGGCGGGCGAGGCCGACCTCGCGCTGGAGACCATGCTCGACGAGATGGCCGACGACGTCCTCGAGGAGGACGACGGGGAGGACGCGGCGGGCTGATGATGAGACGGCCGGCCCCGCCGGATGCCCGTTGACCATCGTCCGTGTGCACGTCCTCCCGGCGTGTCGCCCGTGGTGTCGTGCAGCCAGACGATGATCAACTCCGTTATGGGGAGGATGGGGCCGTGAGTGCCACGCTCGTCGCCCGCGGCCTGGCCGCCGGTCACGGTGCCCGCGTCCTCTTCTCCGACCTCGACCTCGTCGTCGCCCCCGGCGACGTCGTCGGGCTGGTCGGGGTCAACGGCGCGGGCAAGTCCACCCTGCTGCGCACGCTGGCCGGGGAGCTGTCGGCCGAGTCGGGGAGCGTGGCCGTCAGCCCGCCGACGGCGACCCTCGGGTACCTGCCGCAGGAGCACGAGCGCCGGACGGGGGAGACGGTGCGCCAGGCCTTGGCCCGCCGGACCGGCGTGGCCGCGGCCCAGGCCGCGCTCGACGCCGCCACCGAGGCGCTGACCGCGGGCGTGGACGGCGCCGACGACGCCTACGCCGCGGCGCTGGAGCGCTGGCTGTCCCTCGGCGGGGCCGACCTCGACGAGCGTGCCGAGCAGGTCGTCGCCGAGGTGGCCACCGGCGTGCCGCTCGACGCCGCCGTGATCGGGCTCTCCGGCGGCCAGGCCGCCCGGGTGGGGCTGGCCGGGCTGCTGCTGTCGCGCTACGACGTCCTGCTGCTCGACGAGCCCACCAACGACCTGGACCTGGCCGGGCTCGAGCAGCTGGAGCGCTTCGTCGCCGGCGCCCGTGGCGGCATCGTCGTCGTCAGCCACGACCGGGAGTTCCTCGCCCGCACGGTCACCCGCGTGGTGGAGCTCGACCTGGCCCAGCAGCTGGTGCGGGTGCACGACGGCGGCTACGAGGCCTACCTGGTCGAGCGCGAGGTCGCCCGCCGGCACGCCCGCGAGGAGTACGAGGAGTACGCCGGGACGAAGGCCGACCTGGAGGCGCGGGCGCGCACGCAGCGCAACTGGATGGACAAGGGGCTGCGCAACGCCGTCCGCAAGCAGACCGACCCGGACAAGCACATCAAGAGCTTCCGGCGGCAGAGCTCCGAGAAGCAGGCGGCCAAAGCGCGGCAGACCGAGCGCCGGATCGAGCGGCTGGAGGTGGTCGAGGAGCCGCGCAAGGAGTGGGAGCTGCGGATGGAGATCGCCGCCGCGCCGCGGGCGGGCGCGGTCGTCGCCACCCTCGCCGGTGCGGTCGTGCGCCGCGGCGGCTTCACCCTGGGCCCGGTCGACCTGCAGGTGGACTGGGGGGACCGGGTGGCGATCACCGGCCCCAACGGCAGCGGGAAGTCCACGTTGCTGGCGGCCCTGCTCGGCCGGGTGCCCCTGGACGAGGGCCGCGGCGGCCTGGGCCCGTCGGTGCGGGTCGGCGAGATCGACCAGGCCCGCAGGGCGTTCCTGGGCTCGGAACCGCTGCTGGACGCCTTCTCCGCGGAGGTGCCCGACCGGGCCACGGCCGACGTGCGCACCCTGCTGGCCAAGTTCGGGCTGACCGCCGAGCACGTGCTGCGCCCGGCCGACACGCTCTCGCCGGGCGAGCGGACCCGGGCCGGGCTGGCGCTGCTGCAGGCCCGCGGGGTCAACGTGCTCGTGCTCGACGAGCCGACCAACCACCTCGACCTGCCCGCCATCGAGCAGCTCGAGCAGGCGCTGGCCGGCTACCGCGGCACGCTGCTGCTGGTCACCCACGACCGGCGGATGCTGGCCGCGGTCGACACCACCCGCCGGCTCGCCGTCGCGGACGGCCGGGTCACCGAGGCCTGATCGGTGGCGACGGCCGACCGCGGTGGCGCGACTACGAGGCGGGTGGCTCCTCGACAACGACGACGTGGTTGCCGTCCGGGTCGCGCAGCATGAACATCAGCGGGGCGCCCGGGGTCCGCATCGGTTCGGGGTCGAGGTCGATGCCGCCGATGGCACGGAGGCGCGCGTGCTCGCCCAGGACGTCCGGCGTCTCGACACCGATCGAGCCGCCACCGGGCCGGCCGCCCATCGGGGGGTTGAGCGCCAGCCGCGCCCGCGAACCGGGCGGGGCCACTTCCAGCCAGCGCATCTCGTCGTGCTCGCCGAAGCGGGTGTCGCCACGCACCTCGAAGCCGAGCTTCCCGGTGTAGAAGGCGAGCGCCGCGTCCTGGTCGGCAACCGTGAACATGGCCACGCCGATGTTCGAGATGGTCGTGGGCGTTCGTTCGGACTCACTCATGCCGTGGGGACTGGATGAGCGAGCCGAACTCATCGGCTCCGGCCGCCGCGGTGGCGGCGCGGTCAGGAGGAGTCCCCGAGCGCCTCGTCGAGCCCGACCGCGCTCATGCCGGCCCAGGTCTCGCCGACGCGGTGGGCCAGCACCATGAGGTCGCGCAGCTCGCCGTCCCGATCACGGATGTGGTCCACCAGCAGTGCCTCGCCGGTGAAGCCGAGGCCGGTGAACAGTGCCAGCGCAGCGCCCTGCTCGGCGACGACCTCGACGACCAGCTTGGTCAGGCCCCCCTCCAGTGCCTGCACCATCGCGTGCCGCGCCAGCTCCCCGCCCAGCCCGGAGCCGCGGCCGGCGGGGGACACGACCAGCCGCACCTCGCCCACGTGGTCCGACCAGCCGGGCAGCCGGAGGACGGCGACGTACCCGGTGACCGCGCCGTCCCCGTCGAGCGCCACCCAGCGGCGGGTGCCGGACGTGCCATCGGCGGCCCAGCCACGCACCACGTCGGGGTCGGTGACGTCCTCCCGGATGAAGGTGCGGTCGCCCTCGGGGAGGTCGCCGAAGAAGCGCAGCAGTGCGTCGCAGTGGGCGTCGGTCAGTTCGACGACATCGGCCATCTCAGGCCTCCTCGGCGGCGTCGGCGCCCAGCGGATCGCTGCGGCGGCGGATGAAGTCGATGATCGTCGGCACCGTCGTGCGGGCCGCCGTCCGGCCGACCACCAGGCCCATGTGCCCGGCCGGCAGCCGCAGCTCGTGCTTGTCCGGCGAGCCGACCAGGTCGATCAGCGGCGCGGTCGCGTCGGGCGGGACGATGTGGTCGCGGTCGGCCCGCACGGTGAGGAACGGCACCCGGATGTCGGACAGGTGCACGCGGTCGCCGCCCACCGTCAGCCGGTCGGTGACCATCCCGTTGTCGCGCACCAGCATCCGCACCGTCTCCTCCGCAGCGGCCCCGGGGAAGGGCACGTGGTCGTCCGCCCAGCCGGTCATCGCCTGGTAGCCGGCGACGTACTCGTCGTTCCAGAGGCGTTCCCACAGCGTCACGTAGCGGGTCACCTCCGCGGTGGGGGTCAGCGCGCGGAACCCCTGGACGACGACCCGCGGCGGCACGTTGCCGTCGGCGTCGAGCACCGAGGCGACGTCCAGCCCGCCGACCCGGAACAGGTCGGCCAGTGGACCCATGTGCCGGAAGTCCACCGGGGTGGCCAGCACGGTGAGGCTGCGCATCGGCGCGTCGGGGTGGTGCGAGGCGTAGAGCAGGGAGAGGTCACCGCCGAAGCAGTAGCCGAACAGGTTGACCTCGTCGGCGCCGGAGATCTCCAGCACCCGCTGCACGCCGGCGGGGATGTAGTCGTCGACGTAGTCCTCGAGCGTGTTGGCCGCGTCCCGCTCGTCGGGCTCGCCCCAGTCCAGCATGTACACGTCGAACCCGGCTTCGAGCAGCTGCTCCACGAAGCTGTTGCCCGGCGTCAGGTCGAGGATGTAGCTGCGGCTGACCAGGCTGAACACGATGAGCAACGGCGGTGAGTACCGCACCCCGCCGTAGGTGTCGGGGTCGTTGCGGTAGTGCCATAGCTGGGTACGCCCCCGTCGCCAGACGACGTCCTTGGGCGTCTGGCCGACGTTCGGCCGGTCGACGCCGCTGACCAGCTTCAGGCCGTTACGGGCGCGCAGGGCGTTGCGTTCGACGTCGCGCCGGACGCGGTCGAGGACCGTCTGCGGGCTCGGGATGGGCGGCATCGTTCTCCTCGGTGCTACGTCGTCTCTCGGTCTCCAGCTGAAGGGTCAGCCGGCGGACCTCGCGGTCCAGCGCGCCGACCTGCGCCCGCAACCGGCTGACGTCGGTCCCGGCCGGCAGGTTGAGCAGGTGCCAGGCCCGGGTGGTCAGGCCGCGGGCGGAGTGGCGGGCCAGCGTGACCACCCGGCTGGTCAGGGCGGCACCGACGGCGAAGGTCTCGGTGCGGACGAACTCCTCGGCGTGCGGGGTCACGCGCCGCTCGACGGCGTCGAAGGCCTGCCGCCACAGCGGCGGGCTCGGGTCGGCCATGGGTCTCCCTCGGCTCGGGTGGGGGCGGCCCCGTCCCGGATCCCGGCCCGAGCGTGCGAGGGCTGGGGAGGACGGGGTCCTTTCTCAGGTGAAGGCGCTGACCCCGGTGATGTCTCGGCCGACGATCAGGGTCTGCACCGTCTCCGTCCCCTCGAAGGTGTGGATGGCCTCGATGTCGGCCATGTGCCGGATGACGTGGTTCTGCAGCAGGATCCCGTTGCCGCCCAGCAGGTCGCGGGCCTCGGCGAGGATTTCGCGAGCGGTCCGGGTGTTGTGCATCTTGGCCAGCCCGGCGACCGTGGGGGACAGCCGCCCGGCCTCGGCCAGGCGCCCGATCTGCATGCAGTACAGCTGCATCCCGGTCAGTGCGGCCAGCATCCGCACCAGCCGTTCCTGCACGATCTGGAAGCTCACCAGCGGTTTGCCGAACTGCCGGCGCTCGCGGGCGTAGGCCAGGGCGGTCTCGTACCCGGCCGTGGCGTGCCCTAGCGCCATCCACGCGCAGGCGCTGCGGGTGGTGGCCAGCACCCGGCCGGTGTCGGCGAACCCGTGCGCCTCCTGCAGCCGGTTCTCCTCGGGCACCCGGACGCCGTGCAGCTCGATGTCGGCCTGCCAGACCGCGCGCAGCGACACCTTCCCGGTGATCACCGACGCCTCGTAGCCGTCGGCCGGCGTCTCGACGACGAAGCCCTTGACCTGGCCGTCGGCGACGTCCCGCGCCCAGACGACCACGAGGTCGGCCAGGGTGCCGTTGCCGATCCAGCGCTTGGCGCCGTCCAGCACCCAGGTGTCGCCCTCCCGGCGGGCCGTCGTCTCCAGCGCGACGGAGTCCGAGCCGTGCTGCGGTTCGGTGAGCGCGAAGGCGCCGATCTTGTCGAGGGTCGACATGGGCGGCAGCCAGCGGGCCTTCTGCTCCTCCGAGCCGCACATGTCGATCGACTGCATCGCCAGGCCGGCGTGCACGCCGAGGAAGGTGCCGAGGCTGCCGTCGCCGCGGTGCAGCTCCATGTGCACCAGCCCGGCGGCCATCGGGCTCATCTCCGCCGACCCGTAGCCCTTGATGCTCTCACCGACGATGCCGAGCTCGGGCAGCCGGCGGATCAGCGGCCACGGGACCTCGGCCCGCTCCCAGTAGTCCCCGGCGACCGGCAGCACCTCCCGGTCGACGAAGCGGCGCACGGCGATGAACTTCTCCCACTGCTCCTCGGTGAACTGCTCCCTGACCGAGAAGAAGTCGGTGCCCAGCGCCTCGCCCAGATGGGACGTGTCCAGTTGCTGCGTCGCATTCTGGGATGTCATCGTGCGACCTCCGCGGGGACCTCGACGGCGCGGCGCAGGATCTTGCCGGTCGGCCCCTTGGGCAGGGAGTCGACCAGCCAGACGTGCCGCGGGTACTTGTAGGCGGCCACCCGCTCCTTGACCCAGGCCTGCAGCTCGCCGGGGTCGGCCTGGGTGCCCGGCTTGAGCGCGACGGCCGCGGCGACCTCCTCGCCGAGATCGGGGTGGGGGACGCCGACGCAGGCGGCCTCGGCGACCGCGGGGTGCTCGTAGAGCGCCTCCTCGATCTCCCGCGGGTACACGTTGTAGCCGCCGCGGATGATCATCTCCTTCTTGCGGTCGACGATCGCGTAGTAGCCGTCGGCGTCCCGGCGGGCGAGGTCCCCGGTGCGGAACCAGCCGTCGGGGATGGCCTTCGCCGTCTCCTCCGGTTTGCCCCAGTAGCCCTTCATGACGTTCTGGCCCCGGATGGCGATCTCGCCGACCTCGCCCTCGGGCACGTCGCGGCCCTCGTCGTCCACCAGCCGCATCTCCACGCCCGGGATCGGGGTGCCGATCGTGCCGGGCTTGCGTTCGGCGTGCAGCTGGTTGAAGGAGGCCACGGGAGAGGTCTCGGAGAGCCCGTACCCCTCGAGGATGATGCAGCCGAAGGCCTCCTCGAACGCCCGCATCACCTCGACCGGCATCGCCGACCCGCCCGAGACGCACAGCCGCAGGCTGGATACGTCGTAGCGGTCCCGGTCGGGGGTGTGCAGCATCCCGGCGAACATCGTGGGCACGCCCTCGAAGATCGTGACCCGGTCGCGCTGGACGATCTCCAGCGCCTTGGCCCCGTCGAAGCGGGGCAGCAGGGTGAGGCAGGAGCCGGCGAGCACGCTGGCGTTGAGCCCGCAGGTCAGCCCGAAGACGTGGAACAGCGGCAGGCAACCCATGATCACGTCGTCCGGGGTGGCCTCGACCAGCTCGCTCCCGCCGTCGCGGGCGTTGCTGCGCAGGTTGGCGTGGGTCAGCTCGGCGCCCTTCGGTGGGCCGGTGGTCCCCGAGGTGTAGAGGATGACCGCCGCGTCCCGGTCGTCCCGCGGTTCGGCGTCCCGGCTGCCGGACCCGCCGAGGGCCTCCCCGGGGTCCACCGGTCCGACGGCGACCGCGTCGACGCCCACGGCGGCCGCCGCCTCGGTGGCCGCGTCGGCGATCGAGTCGAGCGCCACCACCAGCCGGGCGCCGGAGTCGCGCAGGTAGTACTCGACCTCACGTGCCTTGAGCAGCGGGTTCATCGGGACGACGGCGGCGCCGGCCATCAGCGTGCCGTAGAAGACGACCGGGAAGCTGACGACGTTCGGCAGGACCATCCCCACCCGGTCACCGGGCTGCACGCCCCGGTCGCGGAGGCCGGCCGCCACCCCGGCGGCGGCCTCGTGGAACCGGTCGTAGTCGAGGACGGCCTCGTCCATGCGCAGCGCCGGCCGGTCGCCGTGCTGCGCCGCAGTGTCGAGCAGGTGCTGTGCGAGGTTGGCCACGGGTCCTCCCACGGGCTCGGGACGGAAACCGGCACGTACCCGTCCGTCGTGTGGCCAACCCCACGTCCCGGCGGGTCGCGGAGTGGCGCGCGCGCGGCGCGGGGGACAGGCTCGGGGCCCCAAGGACGACGACGGCGGGAGTACACGTGGCAGACAGGACGGTCCTCGACATGTTCCGGCTCGACGGCCGGGTGGCGATCGTGACAGGAGCCTCCTCGGGGCTGGGTGCCGTGTTCGCCCGTGCCCTCGCCGAGGCCGGGGCCGACGTCGCGCTCGGCGCCCGCCGGGAGGACCGCCTGGCCGGCACCCGCGCCGCGGTCGAGGCCGCCGGACGGCGGGCCATCACCGTGCGCACCGACGTCTCGCGGCCCGAGGACTGCCAGGCGCTCGTGGACGCCACGGTGGCCGAGTTCGGGAAGGTCGACGTCCTGGTGAACAACGCCGGGGTCGGCACCGCCGTGCCGGCCACCCGGGAGACCCCGGAGCAGTTCCGCCAGGTCATCGACGTCAACCTCAACGGTTGCTACTGGATGGCGCAGGCCTGCGGCCGGGTGATGAAGCCGGGCAGCTCGATCGTCAACATCTCCAGCATCCTGGGGCTGACCACCGCCGGGCTGCCCCAGGCGGCCTACGCGGCGAGCAAGGCCGGGCTGATCGGGCTCACCCGCGACCTGGCCCAGCAGTGGACCGGGCGCAAGGGGATCCGGGTCAACGCGCTGGCTCCCGGTTTCTTCGCCTCGGAGATGACCGACCAGTACCCCGAGGGCTACCTGGACCAGCAGATGGAGCGGGTGCTCGTGGGCCGGGCCGGGGACCCCATGGAGCTGGCCGCGGCGCTCGTCTTCCTGGTCGGCGACGCCGGCGGCTACGTCACCGGGACGACGATCCCGGTCGAGGGCGGGATGCTGACCAGCTGAGCGGTCACCGACGGGCGCCCGTCAGTGGCATCGCCGGCCGTTCTCGCGCTCTGTCGGTCCGGCCCCGCCCGCAGCGCGCGGGATGGGCCGGCGATGCCCCGGCCGTCGGCGGTCAGCCGGCCCGCTCCACCCGCTCGACGAGCGCGGCGATGCGGTCCGTCAGCTCCGGCCACACACCCCGCGGCAGGTCGTGGCCCATGCCCTCGACCACCATCAGCTCGGCGTCGGGGATGGCGGCTGCGGTCGCCCGCCCGCCGCTCACGTCGACCAAGGGGTCCTGTGCGCCGTGGATCACGAGGGTCGGTGCCGTGATCTCGCCCAGGTGCTGGGTGCGGTCGTGGGTGGTGAGGATCGCGGCAAGCTGTCGGGCAACCCCTGCCGGGTTGTATCGCCGGTCGAAGGACAGGCCCGCGCGTTGCCGGACCGACTCCTCGTCGAACTCGAACCCCGGCGAGCCGATGACCCGGTAGGTGTCCACGGTCCGCTGGATCGCGCTCTCCCGGTCGGTGGCCGGCGGAGCGAGCAGCACGCCCATCGCGGCCTCCGCCGGCGCTCCGACGGCGGGGTCGCCGGTGGTCGACATGATCGAGGTGAGGCTGCGGACCCTCTCCGGGTGCCGGATGGCGAGCAGCTGGGCGACCATCCCGCCCATCGAGGCGCCGACGACGTGCGCGCTGCCGATGCCGAGGGCGTCGAGCAGGCCGGCGGTGTCCTCGGCGAGGTCGGCCAGCGCGTAGGGCACCCCGGACCGGTTCCCGGCGAGGACGGCCATGACGTCGGGTGCTCCGGCCTCGTCCAGGTGCGTCGAGAGGCCGATGTCGCGGTTGTCGAACCGGACCACGTACAGGCCGCGGGCGGCCAGGCCGGCGCAGAAGTCGTCGGGCCAGCCGACCATCTGGGTGGCCAGGCCCATCACCAGCAGCAGCGGTGGGTTCCCGGCGTCGCCGAACGTCTCGTAGGCGAGCTCGATGTCGCCGACCCGTGCCTTCTCGATGCCCGTGTCCGTCATGAGTTCGGACGCTAACCGACGCATGCGTGACGCCGGTCACCGGTGCGGACCGCCGGGCCTTCCCCGACCCGTCGCTCCGCACGTCCCGGCTCGCACCGCGGCCACCCGGTGGCCGCCGCGTCGTCCCGTCCGCGGGACCGGGCCTCGGGCCGGAACGAGACGACCCGCACCGCCCGGGTCGGGCAGTGCGGGTCGGGAAACAGGCAGCTCTGGTGCCCCCGGCAGGATTCGAACCTGCGCACCCGCCTCCGGAGGGCGATTCGGCTGGTTCGCTGACCTGCGGTCAAGTGTCCAACTCCGCAGTTGACCTGCAGTTATGTCGTTGGCCACTGACGGGTGAGAGCGGCCATCTTCGGACGCTTTGCGGACTTCTTGCGGACTCCGCGCGGACCAAGATCGTGCGACGTCGGTTCGTCGATCGCCGTCGGGCGACGAGGACCCCGCCTTATCGCGTTCGACCCAAGCGTCTGTTGCGCGTGTTCCCGCAGGGATGGTGCATGGCGACTCACCGGTCGGCGCCAGCAGTGCGGCCGTGGTGGCGGTTATGTCCGCTGCGCGGTGGATCGGGGACGGTAGCGCGCTTGGCGTAGCGGGTGGCCAGGGCGCGGAACTTCTTGAGCCGGTTGAAGCAGCGCTCGACGACGTTGCGCTGCTTATACCGGTCGCGGTCGAACTTCGGCGGTCGCCCACCGGCCGACCCCCGCGTACGCCGGTGCGCCCGCTGGTGGCGCTTCTCCGGGATCGAGTGGGCGATACCGCGACGGCGCAGCGCCCGGCGGGTGGAGGGGTGGCAGTAGGCCTTGTCAGCGATCAGGTGATCTTGCGCAGCCGCTCGTGCGCGGTTTTCCACGGCCCATGGCGTTCGGGCAGGTCACGCCACGGCACGCCGGTCTTGGCCTGCCACAGGATCGCGTTGATCACCTGCCGGTGATCGCGCCAGCGCCCGCCCCGGCGACAGGCCGGTGGCAGCAGTGCTGGTCTCGGCCTTGTTGCCCTCGAACGCGGTCACCATCAGCGGGAAGCCGGTGGCGTCGGTGAGCAGCCCGATGGTGATCTGCGGCTCCAGCCGCCGTTCCTTGGAGAACCCGGGCTTGCGGAACTCATCGGCGGTGTCGGTCTCGAAGTACAGCGTGGACACGTCGTAGAGCACCAGCGACGCCGGCCCCAGCGCCGCGTGCGCCGCGCAGGCCTTGGCCAGGGCGGCGGCGAACTCGGCGGTGGCGTAGCCGGGCAGGCGGCGGCCCAGCGTCGGGTACGACGGGCCCGGCACGCCGACCTCGGCCAGCACCCGCAGGCTGTCGGCCTTGGACGTGGGCTCGATGATCCGGGCGCACACCAGCGCCCGGAACACCTCGTCGGCGCCGGCCACCTGGTCGAACCCGACCGCGTCGTAGGCCCGCGACAGCGCATCCCACAGGTGCGCGGCCTGGGACCCGACGATGGGCAACGGCCCGCTCGAGGAAACGTCCTCCTCGAGCCCGAGGTCGAGCTCGGTCTGCCCGCCGGCCAACCGCTGCCGAGCCGCGGGCGCGCAGCGCCTCCACTTCGGCCTCGTCGTGCCCGGAGCCGATGTGCTCGATTCGCCGCGCCCCCCGCCGGGAGGACCACACGATCTGCACCGCGGTGGCGCCGGACGCCGTCCTCACGGTGCGCACGTAGGCCACCGGCCGACCCTACGGTCACCGATTAGTGCGCAGATCCACGCACCTCGGACGACAAAACCGCAGGTCTCAGGCCCGCACCCCATCAAGATCGCGCTTCTTGATAGAAGTCAGGTCTCAGGCGTCGCCGGGCGTCCCGCAGGGGCCAGGTCGGGCCCAGATAGTCAGCTCATCCACGCCGCGCCCTCACCGGCGCCGTCTGGCGGCCGAGGATTGGCAAGCGGCGCCGACGTTCGTGCCACCGTGCCCCGATGGTTGCGTCGTGGACGCGGGCGCCGGAGGGTTCGCCAGGACTGTGCGGCCTCCTCGGCGAGTTGTCGTGCGGCGGTGACGGTGGCCGGTTCGGTGGGATCGCCGGGGTCTGCGCGCATCATGCGACCCGCAGTGCGGCCGGGTCGGCCGCGCGCATGATCCGTGGGCGGAGTATCCGGGTCACCAGGCTGGTCAGGCCCCGGATCAGGAGAAGCGCGACCGTCGTAGCGATCAGCGCGGTGCCGATTCCGAGGGGGGAGCCGCCCAATGCCGGGTAGCCGACTCCGCCCAGCAGCAGGCCGGCGGCCATGGGACCCACGGTCACCACCTCGAGGCGGCGGCGCTGCACCCGTTCGAGCGCGGCCGGTTCGGCTCCGAGTGCGGCGGTGGACGCCAGTGCCCGACTGGTTGTCACCAGGTCGTCGGTGGCGGCGAGTGTCATGGCGGTCACGGCGACCAGGACGGCGAGCGTGCCGGCCAGGATGGTCAGCAGCACGCCGGGCAGTGCGTCGGAGAAGGAGTGTTGCGGTGCCAGGGTGATGCCGAGCAGCGCCGCGGCGATGCCCAGCGTCAGCCCGGCGATCAAGACGGTCCCGGCCGTGCGTCCGGCGGTGCCGGCGAGCGCGCGGAGGCCCCCGGCAGCGAGCAGATCGACCGGCCGGCCGGTCCGGCTGAGCCGCTTTGCTCTCGACGTGGCCCAGATCGACCCGGTGGACAGCAGGGCCAGCAGCAGCACCGTGACGGCGACGCACATCGAGACGGTCCGGAGGACGGGGGTGTCTAGTGGTTCCCGGAGCGCCAGCCAGACCGCGGCGGCGCCGACCGCGACCCCGGTCAGGCGGGTCCAGGGGAGGACCGGGCGGCGGGTTCGGGGCGTTGCCGAGCGGGCGCCGGCGGCGGCTGCGAGGAGTGCGGTGAACAGGGCGATGGCGGACCAGGTCAGGGCGTCGACCGGGGACAGGTCCGGGAGCAGACGGACGCGCGTTGGGGCGGCGGGTCCCAGCACCAGCCAGAGGAGCAGGTAGACCGGCCCGGCCAGCAGCCCACCGAGCAGACCGGCCACCGCCGGCTCCAGCGCAGCCACCCGGCGCAGGTCGGCCGGTGTCGCGCCGGCCAGCTGCAGTCCGCGCTGAATCGCTGCCCGGCGCGCGCTGCCGGTGGTGACGGCCTGCCAGGTCAGGGCCAGCGCCGGGACCACCAGCAGCAGGATGCCGGTGATCACGCCGGGCTTGAGTCCGCCGTGGATGACCAGCTCGGAGAACCGCGGATCGTAGGAGGCGCCGGTGGTCGGTGTCGGCTCAGCGGAGGGCACTCGCAGGACCGCGAGGGCGGCGAGCAGCAGTCCCCCCGCCGTGGCAGAGCCGGCGGCAATCAGCCGGGTGCGGGTGCGGCCGGTCGCGGTCTTCGGCCGGGCGAGCAGCCAGGCGGTCGAGATCTTCACGACAGCGCCACCTCATGCGCGATGGCCCCGCCGCGCAGCCGGACTTCCCGGTCGGCCCGCGCGGCGACGGCGTTGTCGTGACTGACCAGCAGGACCGACCCACCGGCCTGGATGGTGGTACCGATGAGCAGGTCGAGCAGTGCCCGGCCCGACGTCTGGTCCAGGCTGGCCGTCGGCTCGTCGGCGAGCAGCAGCGGCGGTCCGGCGATCAGCGCCCGGGCGGCGGCCGCCAGCTGCGCCTGCCCGCCGGACAGCTGCGAGGGCAACGCGGTGTGGTCGACGTCGAGCCCGACCCGTCCTAGCCATCCGGCGGCGGCCGCCCGCGCCTCGGCCGGGGCGTGACCGTCCAGCAGCAGCGGCAGGGCGACGTTGTCCAGCACCGGCAGGTCGGGAACGAGCTGACCGAATTGGAGTAGCAGACCCACCGACCGTCTGCGGATCCGCGCTCGTTCGGCATCGTCGACACCGCCCAGGTCGGTGCCCGCCACGACCACCCGTCCGGTCTGCGTTCGCATCACTCCGGCGGCGAGCATCACCAGCGTGGACTTGCCGCAGCCGCTCGGGCCGGTGACGGCGACGACCTCACCGGGAGCGACCGACAGTGTCACGTCCCGCAGCGCCTGGGTGCGGCCGTAGGAGTGGCTGACGCCAGACAGTGCGAGCGTGGCCTGGTTCATGTGTCGTTCTCCTGAGAGTCGGTACGGGCGGGCTGGCCGCCGGCGGTGACCGGCAGTAGGTCGGTGGCGAGGTCGAGCCAGCGGAGGTCGGCGTCCAGGTGTGCGATCAGGTGCTCACGGACCAGCCGCTCCGCCGGTCCAGCCCCCGGCGGCGTCTGCTGCAGCTCACGCATCCGGCGCAGGTGCGCCGCGCGCTGCCGACCGACGAAGCCCTGGACGTCGATGCCGGTGTGCAATGCGGCGATCGCCTTGCGGACGATCTCCTCAGCACCGGCTCCGGTCGGTGCTGCCGGCTCGGCTAGCCACGCGTGCAGCCGCTGGGCCCCCTCGGCGGTGAGCGCGTAGACAGTCCGCTCCGGGCCGCCGTCGACCCGCGTCTCCACCACCTCGGCCAAGCCGTCCCGCTGCAGGCGGCCCAGGGTGGCGTAGACCTGCCCGAACGGCAGCGGGCGGCTGTCCGGAAACCATGCGTCGTGCGCCTGCTTGATGTCGTACCCGTGCCGGGGAGCACCCACGAGGAGCGCCAGGTGCAGTTCCGTCAACGACATGCCCGCTGTCTACACCATGAGTACACACCAAGTGAATAGTCGTCTCGGTCGTGTCGCGCCGGCGAGGCCCGGAAGTACCAGGACAGACGCCGGTCCAAGTAGCGCCCTGGGAGGCAATCGCCCTCGGATCACGACAACCACGACGCCTCGGTGCGTGAATCCCGAGCCGGTCGCAGGTCGTGACGCCCACCGGCCTTACCGGCCCCGGTCGTCGCTGCTCGCGGGCTCGATGATCACCGGACGGCCGTCGGGCGCGAATTCCACGCGGCCGAGGTACTCGGTCGGTAGGGCGGACGACCACCACGCGCGGATGCGCTCCAGCAGTTGTGGCTGCAGGTCGTTCCAGCCTACGTCGTCGTCGCAGGCACGTGCCGGTGACCGGGCCTCGACGCGGACGACGAACGCTGACCGGACGGCCAGCTGGTCCGGCGACATCGGGCCCAGGCGCACGGCTGTCTTGGCCCGGTTGCAGGGCCCGCACAGGCCCTGCAAGTTCTCGCGGGCGCCGCTGGGCCCATCCACGTGATCGATCTCGGTGGCTGGGCGCCGGCCGCAGGCCGCGCACATCCCGCCTGCAGCGGTGAGTACTCGTGCCCGCAGGACCGGGCTGATTCGCCTCGCTGTCTCGTCATAGCCGCCAGCAACCAGGTGGGCGAGGCGGACTCTGAGCGCGTGGGCCACCAGCGGGTCGGTGTGGCGCCTATCGCGCCGGCAGGCGCGGAAGTAGCGGACGTCCTTGGCGAAAGACCGGCAGTAGCTCCCGCAGAACAGCCGGGCGTGCCCGGATGCGAGATCCAAGAACGCGTCGCAGTTCGCGCACCGCCCAACGGTGCACTGCACGGAGTCAGCGCGGTACGGCGCCGCGTGCGACGCAGCGCTCGCCGAGCGACCTTAGCGGCGCACGAAACAGGACGCGCGGCGACGTGTGCGCCTGCCCATGGCCGTCGCCACGCGTGCCGATGTGATACGCATGGCGACGGGCCCACCGACCCTAAGAGACTGTCCTGTAATCGATCCGCTGCGATGAGTGATGACCCAGCGCGGGTGAGGGCGGTCTCGTGCGCGGTCGGCGTGGCACCTGGAAGCGGAGGTCGTCCCCGCCACGGTGCGTTGTGTGACCAAGCGCGCCAGCGGCGGGGACGACGCCGCACGAGACTATCCCTCCAGCATCACCGACGAGCTGTGGTCGGTGCTCGAGCCGCTGTTCCCGACCCATGATCCGCACCGGGCCGGCCGGCCCCGGGTGTATGACAACCGGCTGGTCCTGAACGCGATCTTCTACGTGCTGCGCACCGGCTGCCAGTGGCGGATGGTGCCGCACGACCTGGCGCCGTGGTCGACGGCCTACCGCTGGTACCGCACCTGGGAAGCCGACGGCACCTGGGACGCGGTGCACGACCAGCCGCGCGCGCAGGTCAGGATGGCCGCCGGACGAGATCCGAACCCCACGGCCGGAGTGCTCGACGCCCAGTCGGTCAAGAGCAGCGAGGGCGGCGAGGCCCGCGGATTCGACGCGGGCAAGAAGACCACCGGCCGCAAGCGGCACATCGTGGTCGACACCCTCGGTCTACTGCTGGTGGTGATGGTCACCGCGGCCAGCGTGCAAGACCGCGCCGGCGGCAAGGCGATCCTGCAACGGCTGGCCGACCGCTTTCCCACGATCGCGCTGGTTTGGGCCGACGGCGGCTACGCCAACCGCGTCGACGCGGGCCTGCTGGACTGGGCCAGGGACAAGTTGCGCCTGCTGGTCGCGATCGTGAAGCGCAACGACGCGGTCAAGGGCTTCCAGGTGCTGGCCCGCCGCTGGGTGGTCGAGCGCACCTTCGGCTGGCTGGTCCGCAATCGGCGGCTGGCCCGCGACTACGAGCGGCTGACCACCACCTCGGAGACGATGGTCAAGACCGCCATGATCCGACTCATGGCCACCCGGCTGGCCGGCCAGAACGTCGCCTGGAGCAACGCCACCGAACGCCAAGCCCACCGCCGCCTGACCATCGAAGGCCGACTGGCGGCGTGAGCGATCAATTACAAGACAGTCTCTAAGCCGTCGTGCTAGTCCTGCTTCTGGCGCTTCTCCATGGCCTCTGCGGCCCGACGCCGACCAGCTTCAAAAGCGTTGACCGCTCCCGCGCCAGCGCCGGGCGTCTCATTCCAGCCCCTAATCGTAGCTGCCAGGTCCTTGACCTCCCGGGCCCCGGGACCATAGTCGATCTGGAAGTGACTCTCCTTGGGCACGGCTTCATCGCCTCCCCAGCGCACAACGCCTCCGCACTCGGCCAATATGTCACGGACGACAACCAACTCGTTGGCGAAGAGTCCCCCAGCGACGCCGGCCGGATACGACCCTGGGCGGATGGCTATGGCGGTGCCCGATAAGTAGTTCGACTCGTACTCCTGAGCTACGAGACGCTCGGTGCTGTGACCTAAGACGTCACCCTGGCGAAGGGCGTCAATGTCATAGTGGAAGCGTCTGACGACGTGGCATAGTATGATGGCCGCATCTCCCTCAGCAATCGCGACTGAGACGGCATTGGCGCCCTCAATGGTCTGTTGCGATGCCGCGTTGAGGATTGGCCACCCGTTCGCCGAAGTCTGTTTGCGCCAGGGGCTCGGCCCCTTGTCAGCTACGGGCGGTGCGGCGGCCGCTGGCTCAGCGCGAGCCATCAGCAGGGTCGCCGTGCCGACGACGCCTAGGCCTCCCAGAAGAAACTGGCGCCGCGACGCGCTCGACCTGCGGCCTTCGGTAAAGCTCTCACTCAGCACTGTCGGCTCGCTCCCTTGCCACTGCTCGACGGTAGAAGTACAGAGATAGAACGACCAAGACGGTCAACGCCACGATGCCGGGATTAACGTACGGAGGCATCAGGTCATACTCGGCGTTGCATTTGTTCGACAGTGGGAATAGCTGCACCGCCTGGCCCACCTCTGGGTCATACTGCTGCTCGTGTATGAACTCGCACACTTCTTCCTTGTTCCATTGAAGGACGTGAACAAACCCCATAATGATCCACAGTCCCCAGATGGCAACTAGCCATCCGGTGGTCGTGCGCCACGCGCGTGTAGACATCGCGAATGCGAACCCTTCGTTGTCTCTCGCGCACAAGCCGGGCTGAGCGCCGTCCTGCGGATCTTCAGTCGTGCCGACTCGTTAGGCAGACTCTACGTCGACCAAGCGAATAAGCGTGTCGGCAAAGCCCTCCAGGTAGGGATCAAGCTTGTAGGCGGGTAACATTTGAGGCACGAGCGTGTTCGGGCCGGCGGTGTACAACACGGCCCCGTCCCTGATGCCGTCCAGAACAACGTCTATGCCGCCGTCGGTGAGCATGCTCCTCGCCGCGCCGACGCATGTCGCGCGACTGCCACCGAAGCGATCGTTCCAGAACTGGCGGAAGCGCGTCCTGGCGCCATCACCTTTGAGGTGGCGGCGGAGCTCTTCGTTGAACTTGCCGCCGGTCCTTATCTGTGAACCAAGAAGGTGGCCGTCGACGTCTTCGATCATGTCCGGAAAGCTGAACGACGAGTCCACGGTTGGGCGGGCGAGGCGTTCCATGCAGAAGGCATAGCCTGAGGCGTAGGACGCCTCAGCGTTCTGCCACTGCGCGTACAGAGTGGTGAGGTCGCCACCCCACCCGCCGAAGTCGCCGCGGTCGGCCGCGGTGCCCGCCCCCGTGCCTTGCGTGAGGATGACTCGTGCCGTGGCGGCGAGGTGATCGATGTTTACGGAGAAACCGTATGCTGGATCGGTGAAGCTGTGCCGCTTTTGCGGCGCATTGTCCGTGGCCCAGCCCCGCCAGTGGTCTGAAGCGGGTTGGATGAGGATATCCCAACCCTTCTGAATTCCTGTGTAGTTTGGAGACCGCAGCCAGTCCAACACGAGAAGGTTGGTGTCGGATGAAGCATTGGGGTACGCCGCCTGATACCGCACGGCGGCGGCGTAGAGGTCATCGATGTATTGCAGAAACTCGTCCAGCTCGGACGCTTGTCCGTTAATGTCTTCCCGTCCCGCGCCCATGTCGCTGTTCGGCCGCCGAACAGTGCGGTCGAGGTCGAATGCGTCAGATCCGTTCGTGAACTTGAACTCTTTGATCTGATTGAAGCTCCAGTTGCTCGGCAGCGAAAAGCCTAGGTTACCGGAGAAGGCGTAGGACATGCCGGAGACGAACGAGTAGCGGGCGGCGGCTTCGTTGCTTACGCGGGTGCACACGTTGCGCGAGCCGTAAACTCCGGCCACGTAACGTCGTCCCTTCTCTGCAAGGCCTGACTGAACCCCCCGGAAGTAGGGGACAATGTGGCTGGAGATTTGTTCGTCTGTGGCGTCGTAGTCAACGGCGAAGTAGATGACTGTCCCGCGGTTGAAGCCGTACTGCAAGGCCCGCTCGTGAGCCCTGGCTCCGTGCTCTTGCCCCTTGCCATAAAGAAAGTCCGTCAGGTTTCGTCCGTGCATCTGCCAAATCGGGAAGACTCGCAGCCCGCCGGCGAAGATGGCCTCGAGCTCGCCATCCTGGATTTCCTTGTTCAAGGAGCTATCCGGCGGCTCGTCCAGGTAGCGGCCGACTACTTCATACCCGGCTTCCTTCAACGCGACGGCTCGCGACACCGAGATGTGGAAGCGAGTATCGCAGGCATAGACCTCCGTCCGGTCAGCATTACCCATCGACACAAGGAGCTGTGCCCAGGTGTCGTAATCGCCGTATCCGTTGTACACCGCCTGTCCGGTGTCAGGGTCCCGCATCATGCGGCCAGCGCGCGGCAGCGCCGAAAACTCCTGGAAGGCACGCACGAAGGCCTGCAGGGTCGGATCGAAGGTCGATCGCCAGGTCGTCGTGTAGGTGTTGTTATACCCCATCGTGACGGGGCTGTTAAAAACGCAGGCGGCTGAAAAGAGCTGGACGAAAATGCCAGAGTGGCCAGGGTAAACAGACTTTTGTTTTAGCCCTTCTTGCGTGCTCGGCCCGAAGTTGCCATTAACCGAGGCCTCGGGAATGCCGAGCTCGTACTGTATGGCCCTCATGAGCGCCTTTTGGACGTCGCGGGTGTACAGACCGTCGCAGGGGCTGACGAAGAAGGTCGACTTGAGCCAGTAGCGGCCGTTCAGCCACTGCTGGATGGCGCGGATGTCTGCCGTTCCCCCAGAGACCACGACGTAGGCATCCATGGTGAGCAGAGCCTTATATACTTTTGGCTGGAGGGTGCCGTTATCGTAGTCCTGCAGGCCCATGTCGCGCATCATCGAATGAACAGCGAAGCTGGTCCCTGGGCCGAACTGTCCGGTGATGCCACCAGGCGCGTATCCCTTGCAGTAAAAGGCCGACTGTGCGATGCTCACGATGTTGGGCTTTGGGTCGCCGGGACCAACGTTGCCTCTCGCTTGCAGCTTGCTGAGCGTCGTGGGGCCAAAGGAGTCGGACGTTGCGGTGATGCCGAGCTCCAGCTGGAGCGCCCGCGTAAGCGAATACATGGTCGACCAGCCCGTCTTCCCATTCTCCGGGCAGGCAACGTATCCCACACGACCGCTGTAGGTGCGGTTCACCCATTGTTGGGCGGCCAAGACCATCTGATCCAACGCGCAGTCTCCTTCTGGTCTTTTCTCAGGACGCGGGGTGCTCAACCGGCGATGTGGCAGCAGGAGCCGCGAGCGCGTTGAAGATAGCGCTACGTGACACCCTGGAAGCAGAAGGTTAGGGATTTGATTCGCGGCGCGATGTCGCAGGCGCACCATGAGCCTCAGGCGTCACACCCGGCCGTTGTATGCGAGGTCAGGGCTGCCCGCTTCCCCGCAACGTGCCTCCAGCAAGATCTATCCGCTGGTCCTTCGAGGGGCTCCACCGCTGACGGAATCGACCCCCCGGTGCTGCGGGCGCGCCGCGTGCGGGTTCTGTAGGGGGGCGCGACTGGAAGTCGAGTGCCCGCCTCCCGCTGACGAACAACTGACCGCCATGCTCGGCCGGGTGGCCGCGACCTCGCGACACCGACGGCTCGTGGTGGCGCGCGTCGGGTCCTGCCAGTGTCCGGGCTTGCGGGGCGAGCGGTCTGCTTCATGCCCATCTCCAGGCGGTGACGTCCCGCTGGGTGGGGAATGTAGTCCTCACCGTGTTGGTCGGCGGTGGGTGACTATGACGCGATCAGGGCTGCGCGGGTGAGCACCTGGCGCGGCTGAGCCGAGCCGTTGCGCACCACCAGCCGCCGCCCGGCCTCGTCGCGGTCGGCAGCGAACCGGGCGATGTAATCCTCTACTCCGGCCTGCAACGCCTCGATCAGCATCCGCCGGGCGCCCTCCTGCACGATCTGATCGATCAGCGAGCCACCATTGGTAGCGTCGGTCGCGGCGCGCTCGCCGCCGTCACCAGCTCCAGGAACTACGGTGAGCCCGGGTCGTACCTTTCCGACCGGCGTTGCCGCGCCGGCCTTGCTTGAGGGACCTATTTGAGGATGGTCGGGAGGCGACGACCCCCTCCACGCTCTTGCTCATCCACAGGTTTCAAGCATTGCTCGCGACTTGACCTTCAGCGATGTGCAGGTTTCTGCGTAGCTGTGTCGCACTGTGCGCCGGAGCCATACATCACCGCCACCGCTGGAGCGGCGGTCGCGTCCCACCAGTTGGTCGACACGCGGATGTTAGAACTCTGCGACCTGACGGCGTCACGGGGGTTGACGTAAGTCGCGAGCTGCCTACCGTGCATCATCGACCACTGTCGAGCAGGGTGAGCCCGATGCACGCACAGGGGGGCGCCGGATCGAATACGTCAAGGGGTCCTGACCCCGGATCTTGGACACGCTGAATCCAGCATCTGCTGGGGAAGCGAGATGATCCAGGAACCATGGCCAGGAAGAGCTACTCCGAGGAGATCCGGGGATAGGGCCCAAGCTGGGCAGGTATGTCCGCGCGTAGCGGTCGTTGCTGGACGCCTTCACCGAGTCCGGTCGGGTCCTTCACACACCGAGCGCCCGCTGACCGGCCGAGCCTTCTGCGTCGCTCGTTGCTGAGGAATCCACGCCACAGGGACCCAGGACCGCGCTGGTAGCCGGCCGACGCTGTGCGGGTGGCGCTGCCGCTCCAGGTATGCCCGTCGCTTCCTGCACGGGCGTCGATCGCCGCACGGAGGTTGCCGCGCTCTGGGCGGTCGAGAGTCACGAGGGCAGCGGCAGCGTCCAATTCACAGGCGATCCACCGGTCTGCACGCCCACCAGCCGCCATCCGGCAGGACCGGGAACGGAGGTGAACCGCCAGTCCTGGCCTGCGGCGACGCCCACGTCACCGAGGGTCACGTCCATGACAAAGTGACCACCGACCACAAGCGCAGGCTGGGCGCCGGTGCGGTCGACGTGCAGGACCAGCCGCGGACCATTCATGGTGAAGGTGCCGACGTTCAGCTGCAGCGGTGCGCTCGCGTCGCAGCCGCCGCGGACGGCGGCGGAAAGGCGGTGGCCGTTGCCGTCGTCATCGGGCAGCGGCGCCAGTAGCGTCCGCGGATACCCGTCAGGGCGCGCCAGCTCGGCTTCGATCTCGGTAAGGAGCTCCGGCTCGAGCAGACCGCGAAGCGCCGGATCGACCTCTCCGGTCTGCCACAGATGGCAGTCGGCCAGCGCGATGCGGGCGATGCGGGCATCGGCGGCCAACGCTGCCTGTACCGCGTCGGCGCCGAAGGTCGCCACCGCATCCGCGTACCCGGCGTCCACGGTGACTGGCAGCGACTTCTCCGGCGAAGAGGCCGCGGACGGCATCGGCGATGGGCCGCTCGTCGTGGGCGCCGCCGGCGACAATGACGACGCCGTCGACCGCGCGGACGACACCGACGCCTGCGGGCCGGCCTGGGGCTGACTGTTCTCGGTGCAGGCCACGAGACCCAGCACGGCCGCGGCCGACCATCCGCACACAAGCGCCCGACCTCGGACCACCGTCGACCTCCTCCGGTTCACGACGAAACATCATGGTGACGGACACAACGGACGGGAGCTGATCGCCACGCGGGCACCTCACCCCGGGCGCCGGCTGTCAACGGGCTCCTTCCGATTGCCGGGGCAGTCGCAGCCCGCGTCGACATAAGCCGGGCCGCAGCCTTGCAGCGCCCGCGAGCGCCGCGGTCAGATGCCGATGACCGGCTGCGTCCGCACCCCTCTGTGCGACCGAGGTGCTGCGGCGGAGGTCGTTGGCCGATCACCGCATAGCCGCTGATCGGCCGTCCCATCCTCCATAACCGTTGCGCCCACTCGAACGAAGGGAGTCGTTCCGTGAGACTCACTCGTGCGCATGGCGCCGCCGCCCTCTGACCGCGAGCGGTTGCCGGCCCCTTCCGCTGACCGCGGTCACAGGTCTGTGACGGCGAGCAGAGCCGACACTGACCCTGCTGATGCACAGGAGTGAGCACGCGTCGCCGGACAGGCCCAGCGCCGCAGTCATGCCTCAGGCGGTGCCCGCGGTGACCGCCCGTGGCCGCTATCCGGACGTGACTTCCGCGCGCTGCCCGTCATCGAAGCGTTGTGGGGTAGCTCCTGGGAGGCCACCACCCGCGTGAGCCCATCTCCCGTCGGGACAGGCGCGCGCCGTCCGCGCTACTCGACTGCAAGCGCCCGCGTCGGCTCCATCCTCACCGCCACGACAGCAGGAACTAGTGATGCGAAAAGGCAGGTAGTCAATGACAGGCCGATCCCTGCCAGGGCCAGCCCACCGTTGAACAAGAAGGGCCAGTCATTGACGAGACAGACGATACGAAACGTTCCGGTCCCGAGGCCGACTCCTAGACCTCCGCCGACCAGCCCCAAGAGGACGGCCTCGGCGACGATCAGCTTTATGATCGCGAATTGCGAGGCCCCGTGCACCCGCCGCAGGGCGAGCTCGCTACTGCGCTGCCGGACGGCCGCGGTCATGGTTACACCGACTCCGATCAGAGCCGCACCGAACGCCGTGACGCTTCCAACTAACGCCAACCCACTCAAGACCCCGCCTGACTTCTCTCGGGCCTCAACTAGGCCGGGCGGGCGCTCGACGACGAGCGTGGTCGCATCGAACGGATCGACAACGCGACGGATGAGGTCGTTCGTGAGAACGCCCTCCGCTCTAATCCCCAGCGTTTCAGCCGCACCAGCCGAGTCAAGCCTGAGGGCGAAGGTCGGATCGACCATAACGGCGTCGGTCAAGTGTGGGAAGAGCGGATCGTCACCGGCGATGCCCGTCACCCTGACCGCTTGCCCCGAGACATAGATGACGGCGGGCAGGCTATCTACACCAAGCACTTGGGCAGCCACCCTGCCGACGACGGCAAACGGCAAACCCTGCACTGCACGGCGCTCCCCCGTCACCACCTCGCTGATTCGGGGGTTGCCCATGAAAGAAACGCCGGCCACGAGCACGCGCTGGACTCGCGTATCGACTAAGGATGTCGTCACCGTTGCGTTCGTCTCGACGACATAGGTCACCGACGTGACACCCGGCAGGGCAGCAACCCGTTCCAGAGTTCCATCAGCCAGCCGTTGCGGCGCTTGTCCGGGCAAGAGCTGCGGGGTCACGGACCAAGCGTCTGATCCTAGAGCGTCAAGCTCGCTGAGCAATTTGGTAGCGGCGCCCGACGTCAGTGAGGGTACGAGCATGATGGTGCACACAGCAATCAGCAGCATGGCTATACTCGTCGAGCTACTTCTCGGCCGTGCCCTGCAGATTCGTAAAGCCTCGATGAGGGGCCAGTTACTGAACATCTGACACTTCGTGAAGTCGACTGGAGTCGACAATCCAGCGACGGCTTCCGCGGGCAGCCAAGGCAGAATCGTGTGTAACCAAGATGATGGCAGCGTCCAGCCGCATCAACTCGATCACGGAGATAATCTCGGCTCCGGTCGCTCCATCGAGGTTGCCCGTCGGTTCATCTGCCAGTAAGAGACTGGGGCGACGTGCGACAGCACGAGCCAAAGAGACCCGCTGCCGCTCGCCGCCCGAGAGTTCATGCGGACGATGATGGGCGCGCCGCGCCAAACCCACGTGTGTCAACGCCTGCTCGGCCCGCTTGAGCCTCGATGATGAACTGACGTCCTGATAACGCATTCCGAGAAGCACATTGTCGAGCGCTGACATCCAGGCTACAAGCTGCGATGTCTGATAGACGTATCCGATGTCCCCTCGTTGCGCCAGCAAACGGTCCCGCCGTCGCGCGAGGTCACGGCCGTTGATCTCGACTACGCCACGGTCGGGGCGGAGATTTCCGGCGATGAGATTCAACAGAGTGCTCTTCCCCGAACCAGACCGCCCAGTAACGGTGACGTAGTCGCCGCGAGAGACAGCCGCGGTTGCGTCGGAGAGTATCTGGTTCCCCGCCAAAGAGAGGCTCACATCGTTGATTACAAGCGATGCCGATCGCAACGGGCGCTCTCCGGTCCTCGACGTCATGCGGGCACCGCCACTTCCTGACCCGGCCGCAGTCCATCAAGCACGGCCGCATTGGCACTGTCGTGGGCGCCTAAGGACACCGGACAATCGTGCTCGGTTTGTCCGCTGTTCCTGCATCTGACGAAGGTGTCGCCACGCCCATCAACCCGGATAGCGCCAATTGGCACGAGGGTAACGCCGACGGCTAGCCGGCGCCGCTGCTCTACCACGAGCGATGCACCAGGCTGCAGCAGTACACCGTCCGGTAGACCCAGCAGCTGGACCGGGCCGTTGTCTCCCTGCGTCGCAGGTCCCAAGATGGTCAGGGGCACCTCGCTGGACGCATCGCCAGCTACCGGCAGTGCGGCGTAGGTGACGTCTGGCTCCGGCTGCCGATCCAAATCAACGGTCACCACAGCCGCACCTTGAGTCACACTCATGAATTGCGAGTCAGCGATGCTCTGGCCAGGTGAGACATCTGTTGACGCCACCGCCCATGGACCTGGCCCGGGCAGAAAGACAATCTCATCGGCGCGAAAGCCAGCGTAACTGGAGAGGCCGTTGTCCAATCGCCAGGCATTGCAAGCCCTGCCCAGAAGGTCGGAAAAGCGGCCATTGATTGCACCGGAGAAGTACCCGGCTGAGGCCAAGAAGCTCTGCAATTGTCGAATGTCGTTGCCTGGGGCGAGTTGCGCGCTATCTGGCTCAGGAGCGCCCTCGGTCGGCACGTTCCCAGGCTTCGGCGTCGGGTCGGCTTCGGGCGTCGTGACGACCCGCGTGATGTCACGGAAAACTGGCACGTCGCCCGGCAGGACGACGACGGGGTGGTCGTCGACACGAATTGCGACGTCCCCAGGTTCCAGGAGTGACTCCAGTGCAGGAGCGGCGGTCACAGTACCGGTGCCATGAAAGTAGACCGGCGCCCCTGGTGGCCGAGTGACAGTTCCATCGAACGGCCTACTCGTGACGATGTCCCCTGATGTGACGGGCATCCAGTCCGCCTCCGCGACTTGCGCCTCGTGGCTCGTGCGATCGGCTGAGGGGCTGGTCGCGCATGACGCGACAGCGAGCAACACGAACGTGATGACGAGGACGGTGAGCGCGCGCGAGCGACGAACAACTGCCGGCGAGGGCGACTCTTCCTGGAAGCGGTCGTTGATGTGTGACATGGTCCAGGTCATTTCTAGACGGGGCGACTCGGCCGCAACATCTCTCTGACTGACGCGGGCCTGAGGTCTACTTCCTGCGTCCCGAGAGTGCGCGGCCTTCACGGTGGTCGCCACCAGGACGAGGTGGCGGCTTTCTCGGTATGACGCACGACTGCGGCGTGTAGGCGCATGACTGCTGCGTCCGCTGCGCGCCCGCCATGCGTCCTGACCGATAGGAGACCGTAACGCGAAGGGGTGTGGGCGTTTGCTGAGGCCGCTACAGCCTCAGCAAACGCCTGCGTCTTACGCCGGTGCCCGTGCCGAACTACGGGAAGCAATGGACTGCGATGAGGAACGCCCCGCTAGCCACCAGATCACTGGTCGAGCACCTCCTCCGTGCACGAGGACTCGTCGGCGGCGAAGGACGGATCGGCGCGCTCCGCGTCGGGGACGCTGTAGGCAAGCGCACGAGAACCATCGCCGTAGGTGATTGCCGGATCTTCGACGACGGTGGCATGCCAGCCGGCCTCCCTCAGGCATTCCGCGATAGCGCGGATGCCGGAGTTCGATTCCGCCGCGCTGTTCTGTCCGGACGCCTCGGGGCCCACACCCTGACCATTGGCACCGGTGAGACATGCCTGAATCTGGGGGTCGTCGACTGCGTCACCGACTGGGACGATCTCCTGCCCTCCATCGGGCAGGTCGGTAGTGCGGTATGGGATACCGAGTTGGTCTAAGCAGTCGACCACCGGGGAGACGTAGACGTCTGTGGGTTCGGTCGACGATTGCGCCGGTTGCTGCGATTCGCCGCTACATCCCGTGAGTGCGACAAACAGCAGCGCAGTCACGGCAAAACCGCGAGGAGTTGCGTGATTCATTGGCTCACTTATCATCAGCAGGAGCGCTCGTAGAGGAAGGTACCGCGAAGGTCGCCCTTGTTCGTGAACCAGACGGAGTGCACACCCTATGGCGTGGGGTTGGACCACCGACCAGTGTACTCGATGTAGTAGGTGTGGTTGTCGTAATAGACGCTCGTGCCCCCACTGGTCTGCCACCATCCAACGATGGTGGTCAACTGCTGACCCGTGTCTGTTCGCTTGACGCGGTACAGGCGGGCGTCTGAACCTTCGGTCAGTCGCTGCCCCGATCCGAGGTTGTAGGTCAATGCCGAGTTGTTCAGGCATTGCAAGACCCCGTAAGCCGCTTGGGCACTGGGGGTCATGGTGAACAGGAGCCCCAGCGATAGCACAAGGGTGATGAAGGGACGCACGAACGGCGTCTGGCCGATACGACGGACCACGGCATGTCCTCTCCGGGTTTGGCGCTCACTCTTCGCGCACGTCTGTACACTAAGAGTGAGACCCGGGCTCGTCAAGGACTCCCTCAGCGCTGCAGATTTCCTCCGGGACGCGGAGGGCATGTCCCAGACGAGGCGAGTCAACCAGTATGAGCGAGCGACTTGACTGAGTTGGGTTCGGTGTCGCTTTCGGGAACCAAGTCAGCCGCGCGTACGAGGCGAGGGAACGGTGAGCGCCGACGGGGCCAGGTCGTCGCCGCCCGCCTCCACCACGGCCGACCAGGGGGGTGCCCGGGGCCAGCGTTCCTCACAGGCTTCGACCGCCTTCTTCCCGCGGGAGAGCCGATGGGCGGCCGCTACTTGCCCGGCGGCGAGGTCGCCTGAGCCGCGCAAGGCGCAAGCGGCACGCCCTTACAAAGCTTCTAGTCCACCGCGCGGCGACCTGAGGGGAACGTCCGTCCGGTCGTCGACCACGACCCGCAGGCCGCGTCGATTAGGTCGGCGCCGAGCGCGCGCGGCCTCGGCCACGTCCACCCTCACTGCACCATCACCATGACCTGCACGGGCGCTAGCACCGGCGTCAGGCGCAGGCCGTCGTCGTCGTCATGCACCATTGTTCGCCCGCTGACCAACCGCGTGGGCGTGTCCTACGACGTCGTCCAAGCCGTCTCCCGCCCCCCTACGGCCGTCAGGTAGCCCGGCGCCTTCACGCCGGGGCCGCGTAGCCGGAAGTCGATCAAACGAAGGTACTTCTGACCTGCGAGGATGGGGCTTTTTCAGGGTCTGTTCCGCGCTGATCGAGGAGCACCTTCCAGGTGAATCGACGCGCTGCTCGCGCTCAAGCAGCTCACCGACACCGGCGTACGGTCCGACCCCGGCCTGCTGGCCACTCGGCGACAGATGATCGTGTCCGCAGCGCTCATCGGCGCCTCCGCCGCGACCTGCCGCCCGGCGCGGTCGGCCGCCGGCACCGTGCGCTGGCCCGCCGCATCCACCGGTGCATCGAGGACTACCTGCGCTTTGCGATCGACCCGCGGGTGCCGTTTGACAACAACGCCGCCGAACGTGACGTCCGCATGGCCAAGGTTAAGCAGAAGGTCTCCGAAAGACGTCAAGCAGAAGGTCTCCAAAAAGACGGCAGAAGGTCTCCAAGAGACGGCACGCATGCTACCTTCGGAGGTAGGTCGGGTCCTGCTTTGCGGGGCCCATCGCCGCTTCTGGGGGTGACTTGTTGGTCATTGTCGGGTGGCGTTGAAAATGCATGGCGGGATGAAGATCTACGCCGGCGCGCCGGCGGCTGCCCGCCACTACGTGGAGGCTGACCGGGGCCGGGCGGATGACTACTACCTCGCCGAGGGCGCCGGCGTCGCGCGCCGGTTCAGCGTCACCGAGGGGCGGGTGAGTGAGCTGGCGCCGCTGACCGGTGACGCCTATGAGACGTGGGTGGCCGGCTGCGATCCGGGGACCGGCGAGCCGCGGGGGCAGCTGCGCGGTGACGGGCATGCGGTGCGGTTTGTCGAGGTGGTGGTGAACGGGCCGAAGACGTGGTCGCTGGCGGTCGCGCTGCATCCAGACGTCGCGACGGCGTACGACGCGGCTCAGGCTCGGGCGGCCGAGCAGATCATCGGCTGGCTGGGGCAGCACGCCACCACCCGGGTCGGTCCGCGGGGCGGGCAGGTGCAGGTGCCGGTGCAGGTGGCCGAGGCGGTGACGGTGGCGCACTACACGTCGCGGGCCGGGGATCCGCATCGCCATCTGCACCTGCAGATCAACGCCCGGGTGTTCGCGGCCGGGAAATGGCGCGGGCTGCACACCGTCGGTGTCCGCGACTCGCTGGACGCAATCAACGGTATCGGGCACGCCGCGGTCGCCTGCGACCCGCAATCCCGGGCCGTCCTCGCCGCCCACGGGTATGCGTTGAATGACGGCGGGGAGATCCGGCAGCTGGCGGATTTCGTGGGTGCCTTCAGCGCCCGGACCACGCAGATCGCCCGTAACATCGACACCTACGAACGGGAATGGACTGCGGCGCATCCCGGCGAATCCCCCGGCCCGTCGTTGCGCCGCTCCTGGGACGCGCGGGCGTGGGCCGCGGGCCGCCCGGACAAGGTGCTGCCACAGCCGGGGGAGGACCTCACGGCCCGGTGGCGGGCCGAGCTGGCCGCCCTGGGCTACCGCGACCGCGACGTCCCGATCGGCCTGACCCCCACCCCGGTCGGCAGCCTGAACCGGGAGCAGCTGGTGGGCCGGGTGCTGGCCCGGCTGGGCGCCGCCCGCTCGGCGTGGAACGCCGCCGACGTCCGGGGCGAGGTCGAACAGCTGATCGCCGCCGCCGGCATCGTCACCGACCCGGCGGTGCGCAACGAGCTCGCCGAAGACCTCACCGCCCGAACCCTGTCCCGCTGCCAGCCGCTGCTGGAGCGCCACAGTCCTGCCGGCGGGGTGCCAGAGCACATCCGGGCCTGGACATCGAGCCCGGTGCTCGCCGTCGAGGCCGACCTCACCGCCCGCCTCGCCTCCCGCGCCACCGAACGCCCGGCCGGTTTCCCTGACAACAACCCGACGCCGCCCGTGGCGGTGGGTGACAGCCGGTTGGACCCGGGGCAGGCGGCGGCGGTCGCCGCGCTCGCCGGCCAGCGGGCCCTGGTCGTGGTCGTGGGTGCGGCCGGCGCCGGCAAGACCACCACCCTGGCCGCCACCAGGCAAGCGCTCGCCGAGCAGGGCCGCCGGCTGGTGGTGGTGACCCCGACCCTGAAGGCGGCCCAGGTCGCCGCCGCGGAGGTCGGCGCGGTCGCCGGTTCGGCGGCCCGGCTGGCCTTCGAATACGGCTGGCGCTGGAATGATGACGGCGGGTGGACCCGCCTCGCCGTCGGCCACGCCGACCCGGTCACCGGGCGGGCGTATGCCGGACCCGCTGAGGGGGCGCGGCTGCGGGCCCGCGATCTCCTCGTCGTGGACGAGGCGGGCATGCTGGACCAGGACACCGCCCGGGCCCTGCTGACGGTCGCCGACGAGTGCCAGGTGCACCTCGCCCTGCTCGGGGACCGGCATCAGCTCGCGGCGGTCGGCCGCGGCGGCGTCCTCGACCTCGCCGCGGCCCAGGTCGACCCGGCCGAGCACCTGACCCTGGTCGGGGTGCACCGCTTCACCCGCACCGACGCCACCGGCCACACGACACCGGACACCGACTACGCCGAGCTGACCCTGACGATGCGCGCCGGCGAGAACCCCGGGGCGGTGTTCGACGCGCTGCTGGCCCGCGGGCAGATCCGGCTGCACACCGACCCCGAGGCGCTGCGGGAGACGCTCGCCGCCGCGGCCGACGGCTACACCGCGGGCGAGCGCGTGGCCGTGGTGGTCGCCACACGCGAGCAGGCCGCCGCCCTCAACGCCGCCATCCGCGACCGCCTGGTCACCGAAGGCCGGGTCGACGACCAGCGCGTCGCCATCGCCGGGGCCGGGGAGCGGATCGGCGTCGGCGATCGGATCGCCACCCGCCGCAACGACCGCCACCTCGAGGTGGCCAACCGCGACGTGTGGACGGTCACCGCTGTCGACCGGAACGGCGGGCTGGTCGTCATCCCCAACGGCGCGCCGCATGTCACCCTCGCCGTCACCCCGGCCCGGGGAGGGGAGCGGGTGCTGCCCGCCGACTACGTCACCGCGCACGTCGAACTGGCCTACGCCACCACCGCGCACGGCGTGCAAGGCGACACGGTGACCGCCGCGCACCTGGTGGTCGGCGAGGACACCGGCGCGGCCGCGGCCTACGTCGGGATGACCCGCGGCAGGGAGGCCAACACCGCCCACCTCGTGGCGACCGATCCCGCCGAGGCGCGGGAGCAGTGGCTCGCCGTCTTCGCCCGCGACCGCGCCGACCTCGGCCCGGCGCACGCCGCACAATTGGCAGCCGCCGAGGCCGCCCGTTACGCCACACCGCAGCCGCTGGAGCAGGTGCTCGCCGACCTACACGCGGCGTGGATGGCCGAGCAGCGCTGCCTGGATCGGCTCGCCCACGACGTGCCTCGCCGGGACGCGCTGCGCGAGATCGTCGCGCTCGAGTCCGCCCACGCCGACCGGGCCGACGCGCTGGAAGCCCGGTACGAGCAGACCGGGATTGCGGCCCGCCGCGCCACGGCGCGCGCCGACGCCAGCGGCGCGGACGTCACCGCCGAGACCGACCGTATCCGCGACACGCTGCTCGGCAGCTGGGACACCGGGCGGAACGCCGTCCGTGACGTCGCGCAGGTCGTGCTCGACGGTCCCGGCCGGCTCCGGCTTCGGCGGGCGACGGTGCACCGGGCCGGCGAGCAGCTGGTCGACTGGGCGGACGCCTGGCGGCCCTACCTGCCCGCGATGCCCACCGACCCGCAGCAGATCGCGCGCCTGGCCGACCGGTCCGACGACCGACCGCGGCTCTTGACGGCCTTCGACTCCTACGCCCGCCACCACGCCGAACGCGCCCACCCCGAACACGCCCAGCTGCGCGCGGTCGCAGCCGCCGCCCAGGAGACCCACCGGCACGCCGGAGCCGCGGTGGCCCACGCCCGCCGACAGCACGAGGACCGGCTCGCCCGCTTCGGGCGCCTCGCCTGGACCCCCGACCCGGCGGAGCGACTGGCCGACACCGACCGGGACATCGCCGCCACCGAGACAGAACTGGCCGCCGTCCGCGCCCGCATCACCTGCCTGACGGCCGAGCCGGCTCTCCTCGCCCAACCGGCCGACCAGCTCGCCAGAGAACGTGACCGCTGGCGTGCCCGCCACGACCCCGCGCCCGCCGCCACCCGGACACCCGCCCACCGGTCGGCGCCATCTCAGCCGGGCGTCCGGCCGCCGCGCCCCGAGGACATCCGACTGCTCGCTCGACATCCCGACCCGGGCCTGGGGATTTCCCGGTGAATCCCCAGGAAGACGGCAGCCGGGAGACAAGGCCCATGCGCGGTGTCAGCGTTCGGGTCAACAGACGAGCCCGAGACGGCGCTGGTCACGGGCCAACTTCACGATCAGGGAGGCGATGAGCGGTGGCGTCGATCGCCAGGCGGCCCGATGGCACATACCGGCCGCGGTACCGGGACGAGAACGGCAAGGAGCACGCCCGCCACTTCAAGCGCAAGGTCGACGCCCAGCGGTGGCTGAACTCCGTCACGGCCGCCATGGAGACCGGGAACTACGTCGACCCTCGCGCGGGCAAGATCAAGGTGGGCGCGTGGGCGGAGAAGTGGTTCGAGGGTCAGGCCCAGCTCAAGCCCACGACGCGGTCGCGGTACCGAAGCATCCTCGACAGGCACGTCCTGCCCCATTGGTCCGCCTACCAGTTGGTGGCTGTGTCGCACGCCGACGTCCAGGCCTGGGTGGCGCAGCAGCACGCGGAGGGTGTTGCCCCCGCGACCGTCCGCAAGCACTTCCGAGTCCTCAGCCTCATCCTCGATCTCGCCGTGCGTGACGGACGGCTTTCCCGGAACCCGTGCCAGAAGGTCAACCTGCCCCGAGTCCAACAGGCTCGGCGGCGGTACCTCACACACGCACAGGTCCACCGCCTCGCGGACGCGACATGTTCTCTCCGGGCTGGCACCCGCCTCCCGCACCGCGAGCGAGAGATCATGGCCTCCTACCGCGTCGTCGTGCTCGTCCTCGCGTACTGCGGGCTGCGCTGGGGCGAGTTGGCAGCCCTCAAGGTGAAGCGGGTCGACCTTCGCCGACGCCGGATCGAGATCGCCGAATCGGTCGTCGAGGTCGACGGACTGCTGACCTGGGGCGCGCCCAAGGGGTACGAGCGCCGATCGGTTCCGATCCCGGCCTTCATCGCCGAGGACCTGCGCGAACAGCTGGCAGGCCGGGAACCTGAGGATCTCGTCTTCACTGGCCTGCGGGCCGGGGGAGTGCTGCGCAACCGTGTGTTCCGCAGAGCGGGCTTCGACCGGGCCGCCCAGGCGCTGGGACTGGAGGGACTCGTGCCGCACGAGCTCCGGCACACGGCCGCCAGCCTGGCCGTGTCATCCGGTGCCAACGTGAAGGCGGTGCAACGGATGCTGGGGCACGCCTCGGCCGCCATGACGTTGGACACCTACGCCGACCTTTTCGACGAGGACCTCGACGCAGTAGCGGAGCGCTTGGACCTCGCTGCGCGGACGGTCCGCGAACGTTCTGCGGACTATTTGCGGACTCCGGACCTGTTCACGCTTGATCCAGCGTCGAACTGATCACCCCAACGGCCGACTGACCAGCGGCTTCTTGTGGTGCCCCCGGCAGGATTCGAACCTGCGCACCCGCCTCCGGAGGGCGGTGCTCTATCCCCTGAGCTACGGGGGCTCTGCGATGGGGCGTGGACGAACCTACCAGCCCCGCCGCGCGGCCCGGACGACGGCTCTCAGGGGGCCGGCAGGGGCGTGCCGCCGCGGGCGGCCAGCATCCGCGTCATCGTCGTGGTCTCGGCGGTCTGGGTCTCGGCGATCGTCCCGGCCAGGTTCGCGACGGCCGGCACGGCCGCGTGCTCGGCGGTGTACTCGGCCATCTCCCGGCCGCCCTGGTGGTGGCGGATCATCAGCCGCAGGAACTGGACGTCGAACTCGGTGCCCGAGAGGCCGCGCAGCTCGGCCAGCTCCTCCTCGGTGGCCATCCCCGGCATCAGCCCGTCCGCCGTCGCGGCCATGTCGTGCCCCCCGTGCCCGGCATCGGCGCCCATCCAGGCCATGGTCTGCCCGCCGGTCGGGGGGAGGCCCCACAGTGCCAGCCAGCCCTGCAGGCGGCCGACCTGGTTGTTCTGGGTCTCGGCGATGTCGAACGCCAGCTGGCGCACCTCCGGGTCGGTGCTGCGCTCGGGCACGAGGTTGGCCATCTCCACGCCCTGCAGGTGATGCTGGGACATGTCGCGGGCGAACCCGGCGGCCACCGACTCCGCGGTCGGCGCCGGTTCTCCGCGCCCGATGCCGAGGGCCACCGCGGCGCCGCCGCCGAGCAGGACCAGCCCGACGGCGATGACCGCCAGCAGGACCACCCGCAGGGGGCTGCGGGCGGAGGAGGGAGGGCCGGCGGGCGTCACGGCGCCCCGGTCCCGGCGTCGGCGTCCGGCATGGTCGGGACGTCGGCCGTGGCGGCGCGGCTGCCGTCGTCCACGGTGAGCGGGTCGCTGATGAACTGCGGGTTCTCGCAACTGGCGCCGGGCTCCGGGAAGAACTCCTGGTTGTAGGTCAGGAAGTCGGCGAACTGCACGATCCGCGGGTCGTCGGCGGAGTCCACCTTCAACTGGTGGTTCCACGACTGCAGGCTGATGGGAGAGTCCTGCCCGGGGTTCGGGGAGAGCATCCGGCCGGACTCGTTCGCGACGTCGGCCAGCGTGGCCACGCCGTCCTCGGAGACCGCCTCGGGGTCGTAGGTGATCCAGACCGCGCCGTGCTCGAGGCTGTGGACGGCGTTCTCCTGCCGGATCGGGACCTCGTAGACGGTGCCGGTGCAGTCGGCCCACTCGCCGTCGTGCGGCCCGCCCACCGGTGGGGACTGCTCGTACTCCACCGGCGTGGTGACGTGGTCCTGCCCGGCGGCGTACTCGAAGACCTGGACGCCGCCGATCTCCTCCACCGAGTCGACCCGACCGGCCTCGGCCTCGTTGACCTGGACCACCGCGTAGGTGATGACTGCGGCGGCGAACAGCACCACGACGACCGCGGCGGCGATCAGACCCCACGGCCGCTGCTGGGCGACCACGTTCGCCACCGGCGGGCGGGTGCGGCCGCCCCTGCCGCCGGACGCACCCGGCCGGCTGGCCCCGCCACGTGCGCGGCCGTCCTCGGGCTTGCGGTCCTTGGCCACGGCCTCTCCTCGGTGCTCGTTCCTGGGTGCTCGGTGTCCGTGCTCGTCCTGGCCGGCCGCGTGCGTGCGGGACCGGCCGGGGCGCGCGGCGATTCCCGCGCGGCCGTCCGGTCTCCGAGTCTAGGTCCGCAAGCTGGACGGACTCTGGGAGCGCGAGCCGGGGCGCCGCTGGAAGTGGGGAAGCCCGCACCGGAGGAGGAGTCGGCGTCAGTACGCTCGTGCGGTGACACCCGAGCAGCTGCGCGACGTCGTCCGGACCGCCGTGGCCGCCGCCGTCGAGCGCGGCGTGCTGGCCGTGCCGGTCCCCGACGACGTCGTCGTCGAGCGCCCGAAGAACCTTGAGCACGGGGACTACGCCACGAACGTCGCGCTGCGCCTGGCCAAGCCCGCCGGGCAGCCGCCGCGCGCGGTCGCGGAGGTGCTCGCCGACGAACTGCGCGCGCACCCCGGCATCGCGTCGGTCGACGTCGCCGGGCCCGGCTTCCTCAACATCACCCTCGCCCAGGGCGCACTCGGCCGGATCGCGGTCGACACGGTCACCGCCGGCCCGGCCTACGGGCGCACCGACACCCTCGCCGGGCAGCGGCTCAACCTCGAGTTCGTCTCCGCCAACCCGACCGGCCCGGTGCACATCGGCGGGACCCGGTGGGCCGCCGTCGGCGACGCCCTCGGCCGTCTCCTCGAGGCCAGCGGCGCTTCCGTCACCCGGGAGTACTACTTCAACGACGCCGGCGCGCAGATCGACCGGTTCGCCCGCAGCCTGATGGCCGCGGCCGGCGGCCGTCCGGTCCCCGACGACGGCTACGCCGGCGCCTACATCGGGGAGATCGCCGGTCAGGTCGTGGCCGCCGAGCCCGGCGTCCTGGACCTGCCCGAGGAGCAACAGCAGGAGCGGTTCCGCGAGCGCGGCGTCGAGCTGATGTTCGCCGAGATCAAGCGGACCCTCGCGGCCTTCGGCGTCGAGTTCGACGTCTACTTCAGCGAGCGCACGCTGCACGAGACCGGGGCGCTGGAGAAGGCGATTGCGCGGCTGCGCGAGAACGGCCACGTGTACGAGGCCGACGGCGCCGTCTGGCTGCGGACGACGGACTTCGGCGACGACAAGGACCGGCCGCTGGTCAAGAGCGACGGCGAGCCGACCTACTTCGCCGCCGACTGCGCCTACTACCTGGACAAGCGCAACCGCGGCTTCGACAAGGTCGTGATCATGCTCGGCGCCGACCACGCCGGCTACGTCGGCCGGTACCGGGCGCTGGTGGCGGCGGTCGGCGACGACCCCGAGGCCAACCTGGAGATCCTGCTCGGCCAGCTGGTCAACCTGGTGCGCGACGGAGGCCCGGTGCGGATGAGCAAGCGGGCCGGCACCGTCGTGCTGCTCGAGGACCTCATGGAGGCCGTCGGCGCCGACGCGGCGCGGTACGCCCTCGCCCGGGCCTCGGTCGACCAGCAGATCGACCTCGACCTCGACCTGTGGAGCCGGCGGACCAACGACAACCCGGTGTTCTACGTCCAGTACGCGCACGCCCGGATCTCCTCGGTGCTGCGCAACGCCGCCGACCTGGGCGTGGCCACGAGCCTCGACCCGCCCACCCCGGGGGACGTCGACCCAGCACGGCTCACCCACGAGCGGGAGAACGTGCTGCTGCGCGCGATCGGCGAGTTCCCGCGGGTCCTGACGTCGGCCGCGGAGCTGCGCGCCCCGCACCGGGTGGCCCGCTACCTCGAGGAGCTGGCCGGCACCTACCACCGGTTCTACGACACCTGCCGGGTGCTGCCGCGCGGCGACGAGGAGGCGACCGCCCTGAACGTCGCCCGGCTGTGGCTGTGCGCGGCGACCGCCGTGGTGCTGCACAACGGCCTCGGCGTGCTCGGCGTGAGCGCTCCGGAGCGGATGTGAGGGCGCACCCGGCCGGGCCGCTGCACTCGAGCATCACGCCGCCGCCGGCGGCCGGTGCGCCGCCGGCCGACCTCGGTGCCCTCGACCCGCACGTCTGGCCGCGGTCGGCGACGCGTCTGGACGGCGAGCTGCACCTGGCCGGCCGGCCGGTCACCGAGCTGGCCCGCGAGCACGGGACCCCGCTGTTCGTCCTGGACGAGGCCGACTTCCGCGCTCGGGCCGCCGACTTCGCCGTCGCCTTCGCGGGTGCCGACGTCCACTACGCCTCCAAGGCGTTCCTCTGCGGCCAGGTGGCCCGCTGGATCGCCGAGGACGGCCTGCACCTGGACGCCTGCTCGGGCAACGAGCTGGCCCTGGCCCTGGCCGCCGGATTCCCGGCCGGGCGGATCGCGCTGCACGGCAACAACAAGTCGGTCGTGGAGCTGCGGCTGGCCGTCGAGGCCGGCATCGGCCACGTCGTCCTTGACTCGTTCGACGAGATCGACCGGCTGGTCCCGCTGGCCGCCGCCCGCGTCGCCGCCGGCGGCGCGCCGGTGCCGGTGCTCGTCCGCACGACGGTCGGTATCGAGGCGCACACCCACGAGTTCATCGCCACCGCCCACGAGGACCAGAAGTTCGGGTTCTCACTGGCCACCGGCGATGCGCTGGCCGCCGCCCGCCGGGTCGTCGCCGAGCCCGCGCTGCGGCTGACCGGCCTGCACAGCCACATCGGCTCCCAGATCTTCGACACCGCCGGGTTCGAGGCGGCCGCGCACCGCGTCGTGGCCCTGCTCGGCGAGGTGCGCGATGCGACGGGAGAGGTGCTGCCCGAGCTCAACCTCGGTGGCGGCTTTGGCATCGCCTACCTGCCCGACGACGACCCGGTCAGCCCGGCCGACCTGGCGGTGAGGCTGCGCGCGGTCGTGGCCCGCGAGTGCGCCGAGCTGGGGCTGCCGGTGCCGCGGCTGGCCGTCGAGCCCGGCCGGGCGATCGCCGGCCCCGGCACGGTCACCCTCTACGAGGTCGGCACCGTCAAGCCGGTGCAGCTGGGCGCCAGCGGCGCGCCCGGCACGCCGCTGGTGCGCAACTACGTCTCGGTCGACGGCGGGATGAGCGACAACATCCGCACCGCGCTCTACGACGCCTCCTACACCTGCGTGCTGGCCGACCGGGTCTCCGACGCACCACCGGCGCTGTGCCGCGTCGTCGGCAAGCACTGCGAGAGCGGCGACGTCCTGGTCCGCGACCTGTGGCTGCCGTCGGACGTGCAGCCCGGCGACCTGCTCGCCCTCGCCGCGACCGGCGCCTACTGCTGGTCGATGGCGAGCAACTACAACTACCTGCTCAAGCCGCCGGTGGTCGCCGTGCGGGACGGCGTGGCCACCGAGATCGTCCGCCGTCAGACACTGTCCGACGTGTTCGCTCTCGACGCCGTCCTCTGCGACGTGCCCGCGCCCTCGCCGGCGATCGATCAGCCCGCCCCGGAACACCCTGCGGGTGCCCGGTCGACCGGTGTGCCGGTCGGGGCGGAGGTGCGGTCGTGACCCGGCCGCTGAAGGTCGCGCTGCTCGGCTGCGGCACCGTCGGGACCGCGGTGCTGCGGCTGCTCGACGAGCAGGCCGCCGACCTCACCGCTCGCATCGGCCGGCCGGTCGAGGTGGCCGGTGTCGCGGTCCGCCGTCCCGACCGGCACCCCGACGTGCCGGCGCACCTGCTGACCACCGACGCGCACGGGCTGGTGACCCGGCCCGACGTCGACCTCGTCGTCGAGGTCATCGGCGGCATCGAGCCGGTGCGCTCGCTGATGCTGGCCGCCTTCGAGGCGGGCAAGTCGGTGGTCAGTGCGAACAAGGCGCTGCTGGCCGACGACGGCGGCGAGCTGCACGCGGCCGCGGCCAAGGCCGGCGTGGACCTCTACTACGAGGCCGCCGTCGCCGGGGCCATCCCGCTGCTGCGCCCGCTGCGCGAGTCGCTCGCCGGCGACCAGTTGCGCCGCGTGGTCGGCATCGTCAACGGGACCACGAACTACATCCTCTCCCGCATGGCCGAGACCGGGCACGGCTTCACCGAGGCCCTGGCCGAGGCGACCGAACTCGGCTACGCCGAGGCCGACCCGACCGCCGACGTCGACGGCTTCGACGCCGCGGCCAAGGCGGCGATCCTCGCCTCGCTGGCCTTCCACACGTCGGTGACCGCGTCGGACGTGTACCGCGAGGGCATCTCCGCGGTCACCTCGACCGACGTCGCACGCGCGGCGGAGATCGACTGCACGGTCAAGCTGCTGGCGATCTGCGAGCGGGTCGGGCGGGTGGGAGACGGCGCTGCCGGCGACGGCGATGGTGACGGCGACTCGGTCGCCGTCCGCGTGCACCCGGCGATGATCCCGACGGCGCACCCGCTGGCCGCCGTCGGCGGGGCGTTCAACGCCGTCTTCGTCGAGGCCGAGGCCGCCGGCCAGCTGATGTTCTACGGCCAGGGTGCCGGGGGCGAGCCGACCGCCAGCGCCGTTCTCGGCGACCTGGTCGCCGTCGCACGCAACCGGGTCGCCGGCACCGCCGGTCCCGGCGTCACCACCTACGCGGGCCTGCCCGCGCGGCCGATCGCCGAGACCCCGACCCGGTACCACGTCAGCCTCGACGTGGCCGACAAGCCGGGCGTGCTCGCGACGGTGGCGCAGGAGTTCGCCCGGCACGGGGTCAGCATCGCGACCGTCCGCCAGGACGGGCACGGGGACGCCGCGACCCTGGTCATCGTGACCCACAGCGCCCCGGACGCCGCACTGTCGGCGACGGTGGCCGCACTCCGGGAGATGCCCGCCGTCCGCGGCGTCACCAGCATCCTGCGTGTGGAGGGACTGTCATGACGACGCAGCTGCCCGTCCGGGGGACCGTCTCCCCGCTGTGGCCGGGCCTCATCGAGGCCTACCGCTCGCGCCTCCCGGTCAGTGACAGCACCCCGGTGGTCACCCTGCAGGAGGGCGCGACCCCACTGGTGCCGGCGGCCGAGCTCTCCCGGCGCACCGGCTGCGAGGTGTACCTCAAGGTCGAGGGCGCCAACCCGACCGGCTCCTTCAAGGACCGCGGGATGACGATGGCCATCACCAAGGCCCGCGAGGAGGGCGCCCAGGCCGTCATCTGCGCCTCCACCGGCAACACCAGCGCCAGCGCCGCCGCGTACGCCGCGCGCGCCGGGCTGGTCTGCGCCGTCCTCGTCCCGCAGGGCAAGATCGCGCTCGGCAAGCTCGCCCAGGCGCTGGTGCACGGCGCCAAGCTGCTGCAGGTCGACGGCAACTTCGACGACTGCCTGGCGCTGGCCAGCAAACTGGCGATCGACTACCCGGTCAGCCTCGTCAACAGCGTGAACCAGTACCGGATCGAGGGGCAGAAGACCGCATCCTTCGAGATCGTCGACGTCCTCGGTGACGCGCCGGACATCCACTGCCTGCCGGTCGGCAACGCCGGCAACATCACCGCCTACTGGCAGGGCTACCGGGAGTACGCCGCCGACGGCACGGCCTCGCGGACGCCGCGGATGTGGGGGTTCCAGGCCGCGGGCGCCGCCCCGATCGTCACCGGGCAGGTCGTGGAGCAGCCGCAGACGATCGCCACCGCCATCCGGATCGGCAACCCGGCGTCCTGGACCAAGGCGCTGGCCGCCCGCGACGAGTCCGGCGGGCGGATCGAGGCCGTCACCGACCGGGCCATCCTCGCCGCCTACCGGCTGCTGGCCCGCACCGAGGCGGTCTTCGTGGAACCCGCGTCGGCGGCGTCGGTCGCCGGACTGCTGCAGATGGCCGAGGCCGGCCAGCTCGAGCGCGGGCAGCGGGTCGTCTGCACGGTGACCGGCAACGGCCTCAAGGACCCGGAGTGGGCCATCTCCGGCGCGCCGGCTCCGGTGACCGTGCCGGTCGACGCGGCGGCCGCCGCCATGCAGCTGGGCCTGTGAAAGGACCACCAGAAGGACCCCGTCCTCCCCACCGCTCGGAGAAGGACCCCGTCCTCCCCACCCCTCGCACGCTCGGGGCGGGACCCGGGACGAGGCCGGGGACCCCGGACGCGGCCGGGCCGGTGCGGGTGCGCGTCCCCGCGACCAGCGCCAACATCGGTCCGGCGTTCGACGGCGCCGGCCTCGCGCTGGCGCGCTACGACGTCCTCGAGTTCAGCACCGCCGCGAGCGGGCTGGAGGTCGCGATGACCGGTGAAGGCGCGCGCAGCCTGCCCGCGGACGAGCGGCACCTCGTCGTCCGCGCCTTCCGCGCCGCCTGCGACGAGCTCGGCTGGCACCCGCCCGGGCTGCGGGTGGTCGCCGAGAACGGCATCCCGCAGGGGAGGGGCATGGGTTCGTCGGCCGCCGCGGTCGTCGCCGGCGTCATCGGGGCGTGGGAGCTGTGCCCCGACGTCGAAGCCCGCGACGACGAGGCGGTGCTCCGGCTGGTCACCGAGCTGGAGGGCCACCCCGACAACGTCGCGGCCTGCCTGCTCGGCGGGGCGACCCTGTCGTGGGTGCAGGACGGCGGTGCTCGGGCGGTCCGCCTCGAGGCGCACCCCGACGTCCTGCCGGTGCTGCTGGTGCCGGTCGCGGAGCTGTCCACGCACGTGGCCCGCGGGTTGCTTCCCGAGCTCGTGCCGCACGCCGATGCCGCCTTCAACGCCGGCCGCTCGGCCCTGCTGGTCCACGCGCTGACCTCCGCGCCCGGCCTGCTGCTCGAGGCCACCGAGGACCGGCTGCACCAGCGGCAGCGCGCGGCGGCGATGCCGGGCTCGGCGGAGCTGCTCGTGCGGCTGCGCGCCGCGGGCCACGCCGCCGTGGTCTCCGGCGCCGGGCCGAGCCTCCTGGTGCTCGCCCGCCGCTCGCCTGACGACTCGGCGGCAGCCGCGCAGGTGCGCAGGGTGACCGATCTCACCCCTCCGGGGTGGACCGTGCTGCCCCTCGGGGTGGATTCCATCGGGGCAGACGCGCAGGTGGGACCGCCTGAGGTATCGTCTCGATAACGAGGAACACACCGGTACTCACCAGTGTTGTCGTGGCCGTGAGCCGGCACTAGGCTCACGGCGTAGCCGCCCAGTCGGGCGAGCCTCGCGCGGGGCGTTGCAGACGATCTGATGTCCGTCGCCGCAGGAACCGCTCCGCACCCACTGGATCCCGTTCTTCTCTCGTGTCCGCTCAAGGACAGGGCGGGGGAGGGGCCGGGTCACCCCCTGCGCTGGTAGGCGCAGGTCTCCGCAGGGAAGGACCTGTACGTGAGCGAGACCACCGACCTCGTCACCGCGCCACAGGGCGCGAGCACCGACGAGGCACCTGCCGCTTCTGGGACGACGGGCCGCACCCGTCGCCGCGGCAGCGGGCTCTCCGGCATGCTGCTGCCCGAGTTGCAGCGGCTGGCCGCCGAGCTCGGCATCTCCGGCACCGGCCGGATGCGCAAGGGCGACCTCGTCGCCGCCATCTCCGCCCGCCAGGCGGGCAGCGAGGGCGCCGCGAGCGCGCCCGCCGGCGCGGCTCCCACCGCCATCCCGGCGGCCCGCGAGGCCGAGGCC